>DASTEB010000083.1:0-20801 GCA_035710025.1 Chloroflexia bacterium | reverse complement strand
CATGAACATAGCGTTCCTGGCAGCGGGCACCTCGTCCTCGAACCCGCAGATGCTGGTGATGCAGGTAGCGATGGTATTCGGCGGGCTGGGAGTAGCCTACTACGGTGTGGACCGCTGGCTCATGCCCTTCCTCGCTCGCACACTCCGGGTCGGGGCGGCAGCACGGCAGACCGCTGCCCTCCAGACACCTCGCCCGGTGCGCTAACTCAACCGGTTAGCGGGAGAATAAGGACGGCCCCCGGAAACGGGGGCTGTTCTTATTCTCCCGGCAACGCCCTGGGGGGAATTGCGATGTCGGCACGCACCCGCTCCGCGGCCTTGCTGCCGATTGACACCGGCACGCCGTCGCGGTAGAGGTACCACGGCGGCCTCAGCGCCGCTTCGTCGCGCACGAACAGGGCGATGTCCACGTCGCTCAATAACGTGGCCGTGCCGCGTGCGTGGCTCCCGCCCAGGATGGTCCCCACGATATCCTCGCCCGCAGCCTCGGCGACCATACCATCCAAGAACCCGGCCGCCAGCGTGAAGGAGTGCTGCGGAGTCGCGCTTCGAGGCCTGATGGGCGTGCCCCAGGCGCGCACTTCGAAGTTGTGCCCTCGCTCACCTTTATGATATAATGAGCGTTGGCGCTTTGCGAGGTGGTACTCGCGGAACGCCGGATACCGGCGGTGACCATGTGGTCACTATCAAGCACGTCGCCGGACCTCGTGGGCCGTGCGCCACGCGCAGAAAGGCAGTGAGCCTGAGCCTGCCGCGGCGTTCCCCGGGGTGTGAAGGCGGCGGACGAACAACAATACGGAGGATACTTTTGGCGACAACGGATACGGACATGGACATCCAGCCGACCGCCCCTCAGAGCGAGGAGACGGTGGCTGCGGAGGTCGAGCAGACGGCGCCCGAAACGCCGGTCCAGGTACAGGCAGCGGCGGTGGAAGCGCCTGCCCCGGTGGAAGCCCCGGCATATGAGCCTGCGCCCCCGCAGGAAGCCCCGAGGTATGACCGCGAGCGGGGCAACGGCGCGGGCACCTCGAACGGCATCAGCATGAAGGCGCTGCTCGAGGCAGGCGTGCACTTCGGCCACCTCACCAAGAGGTGGAACCCGAAGATGAAGCCGTACATCTTCACCGAGCGCAACGGCATCCACATCATCGATCTTCAGCAGACGGTTGCGGGCCTGAAGGCCGCGATGGAGTACGTGAGCACGCTCGTGTCGAACGGCGGGCGCATCATGTTCGTCGGCACCAAGAAGCAGGCGCAAGAGGCCATCCTGGAGGAGGCCGAGCGCGCCGGGCAGTACTACGTGAACCGGCGCTGGATGGGCGGCATGCTTACCAACTTCAAGACCATTCGCACCCGCCTGGCCTACCTGGCCGAGCTTGAGGGGCGGAGGGCCCGCGGCGAGTTCGCCGACCTGCCCAAGGCCGAGGCAATGAAGCTCGAAGACCAGATCCAGCGCCTCAACAACCTGCTCGGCGGCATCAAGGACATGCGCAACCTGCCCGACGCCGTGTTCATCGTGGACCCGCACCGCGAGCGCATCGCCATCACCGAGGCAATCAAGCTCGGTATCCCGGTGGTCGCCATGGTTGACACCAACTGCGATCCTGACGAGGTGGATTACGTGATCCCCTCGAACGACGACGCGATCAGGGCCGTGCGCGTGATCACCGCCAAGATCGCCGACGCCGCGGTAGAAGGTGTGCAGCGGCGAGAGTCGCAGTCAGCCGACATGGAGCTCGACTACACGGTCGAGCCGGGCGAGTACAGTTTCGCACCGGACGACGAAGAAGCATAGTCCCGCCGAGGGATAGAGCAATGTGGGGGCGGCTGCAAAGCCTCGCCCCCTTTTCGTGAGCCGCGTGATATGTTGCGTGGCACAGCATTCAGACAGGTAAAGCTGTTTACCAGGGAGGTTTAGAGTGGACATTTCCGCACAGGCAGTGAAAGAGCTGCGCGAGAAGACCGGCGCGGGCGTAATGGATTGCAAGCGCGCTCTGCAGGAATCCGGCGGCAACATGGAGAAGGCTATGGATATCCTGAAGGAAAAAGGGATGACCAAGCATGCAAAGCTCGCGGGCCGCGAGGCGCGCCAGGGGCTCATTGAGTCTTACATTCACACCGGCGGGCGCATCGGCGCGCTGGTCGAGGTCAACTGCGAGACCGACTTCGTGGCGCGCACCGAGGAGTTCCGCACGCTGGCGCGCGAGATCGCCATGCAGGTCGCATCGATGAACCCCGCCACGGTGGGTGCGCTCGACCATAGCGAAGGCGGCGACGAAGTGCTTCTCAACCAGGAGTACATCCGCGATGCCCGCAAGACCATCCGCGACCTCATCAAGGAGACCATCGGCAAGGTTGGTGAGAACATCCAGGTGAGCCGCTTCCAGCGCTTCGAGGTCGGTATGTCGGGCGTAGGCGAGGGCGACAATTCGGAAGCCGAAGCTTAAATAAGGCGTCAAACGTCATGCGTCAGGGTGCCGTCCCGGCTTAATGGTCACTATCCGGCCCGTTGGCCCCCCTGACGTTTGACGTATGACGTAGAATTGCGATTGCGTCCCGAAGGTGTTAGACTAGCAACACTTTCGAGCCGCTTTATAACAGGAGACACCGGAGCATGCACGACGAGTTCCTCCCCGCCAACCCGGACGACGAAGACGATACCGGGCCTCTAACCGTTGCCACTCGACCGGCGCTCCCGGCGTACTCCGGCCCCGCGCCGCGCTACGGCCGCATTCTGCTCAAGTTGAGCGGCGAAGCGCTCGCCGGGGACCTTGGCTCGGGCATCGACCCCGCAGTCGTCACGTCCATCGCCCGGCAGATCAGGGATGTGGTGGAACGGGGCGTGCAGGTAGCTATAGTGGTGGGTGGCGGTAACATCTGGCGGGGGATCGCAGCCGCCGCACAGGGCATGGACCGCGCCACAGGCGACTATATGGGCATGCTGGCCACCGTGCTGAACGCGTTGGCACTACAGGACGCTCTCGAGAAGGAGCACGTGCATACGCGCGTACAGTCGGCCATCGCCATGCACGAAGTAGCCGAGCCGTACATTCGCCGCCGCGCCATCCGTCACATGGAAAAGGGCCGCGTGGTGATTCTGGCCGCGGGCACAGGCAACCCCTACTTCAGCACCGACACCGCGGCCGCGCTGCGCGCCCTGGAGATCGGGGGCGAAGTGATCCTTATGGCTAAGAACCGCGTCGACGGGGTGTACTCCGATGACCCGTTCCACAACCCCGAGGCCGTGAAGTTCGATACGCTGAGCTACAGGCAGGCCATCGAGATGGGCCTGCGCGTGATGGACACCACGGCCATGGCCCTGTGCATGGAGAATCACCTGCCGATCGTGGTATTCAACCTGCAGGAGCAGGGCAACATACTGCGCGTCGTCATGGGCGAGCAGGTCGGAACTAACGTAGGAATGTAAGCCGGCAGGCGGCGGTCCGCTTCCGCCGCGAACTTCCAACGCTACACACTCTTCCCTACCGGATAACGAGGTGCGAAAATGACCGAAGACGTTCTAAAGGACGCAGAAGAGCGAATGAAAAAGGCTGTCGAAGCCCTGCGGCGCGAGCTAACCTCGATCCGCACGGGCCGTGCCACGCCCGCGCTGGTCGACCGGGTCACCGTTGAGTACTACGGCACGCCGACACCGCTCAATCAGCTTGCCCTGATCACCGCGCCCGAGCCGCGCCTCCTCATGATCAAGCCGTACGACAAGAGCGCGCTGTCGCTCATCGAGAAGGCGCTGCAGAAGTCGGAGCAGGGCTTCAACCCCTCCAACGACGGGCAGATCATACGCATTCCCATCCCTCAGCTTACCGAGGAGCGCCGACGAGATATGGTCAAGTCGGTCAAGCACAAGGTCGAGGAGGGGCGCGTGTCCGTGCGCAACATCCGCCGCGACGCCATGCACGACCTCAAGGAGCTTGAGTCCGAGAAGATGATTTCCGAAGACGACCACAAACGCGCCGTCGACAGGCTCGAGGACCTGGTACACAAGTACGTCCGCGAGTGCGAGCACATCGGAGACGCGAAAGAAGCCGAGGTATTGGAGGTCTAGGGAGCGCGGACCGCGTAATGCGTTAAGCACTCAAGACGTTGTAAAGCATTGGGACGTTGCGATATACACGTTGTAACTCGCAACTTCCGCAATGCAGGGGAGACGCTTCCTGACTGGAAATACTATGACAGATCGCCCGCCGCTAGACCCATCACCGCAGCACGTCGCAATCATCATGGACGGCAACGGGCGCTGGGCGCGCAGGCGCGGGCTGCCGCGCCTCATGGGGCACCGCGCCGGCACCGAGAACATCCGGCGGATCGTACACGCGTGCGTTGAGAACAACGTCAAGTACCTGACTGTGTACGCCTTCTCCACCGAGAACTGGAACCGCCCATCGGGCGAGGTCCAGGGCCTCATGCGCATCCTCGCCGAGGTAATCGAGAAAGAGACGCCCGAGCTTGAGCGCGAGGGCGTGCGCATCCTGCACATGGGCCACATGGAGAACGTGCCGCCCTCGCTGCAGGAAGCCATTCGCTACTCGCTCGATGCCACCAAGCACAACGACCGCCTGTACTTGAGCGTGTGCTTCAACTACGGCGGCCGTGACGACGTGGTGCGCGCCGTTCGCCGCATCGTGGATGAAGGACACAAGCCCGAGGCGATCACGGAGGAGCTGATCTCGAAGTACCTCTACACCTCCGACATCCCCGACCCCGACCTCATCATTCGCACCGCGGGCGAGATGCGCCTGAGCAACTTCCTCGTGTGGCAGGCTGCCTACTCCGAGTATTACTCCACGCCGCTGTGCTGGCCCGACTTCGGCAAGGAGGCCTTCTACGACGCGCTGGTCGAGTACAGCCACCGCCGCCGCAAGTTCGGTGGCATCTTGCCCGAAGAGCAATATGAGTACGCGGGCGAGGCCGGGGTAGCCGCTCGCCTGGTGAACGTGGCGAACGGCGCTAAGAGCAGCAACGGCTCGGCCGGAAGCGGCGTGGCCGGCTCCGGCACAAGGCTCGACGCCGCCCCCGCGAAGTAGAGCCGGTATGCGCGGCACCACCGGGCAGGCGCGTCTGGGCAGGCTGGGCGGCAGCTGGTCGGGCCTTGTGTGGAAGCTGCTGCTGGCCGCGGTCATCCTCTTTCTCATGTCGGTCGCCAGCCCACTCTCCTGGGCTATCACCTGGGGCATCTTGAATCCCATCCCCGCGACCCTCATACTGTGGGGTGGTCTCGTCGTGGGTATCGCAAGCTCCAACCTCTTCGAGGGCGACCTGCCGCTACGAATCGCGTGGGGCGCGCTCGCGGTCGGCGGGTACGGCGCGCTCGTCATACCGGGAGTGCTCGTGGGGCCTGACAGGATGGCCCAGGCACTTGGACCCGTGACCCTCCTTACCCTGGCCGCCCACCTCGGCAGGCGCGACCTCCCGCGTGCCCTGCGCGACTGGGCCTTCGTTATGGCTCTCGCGCTGTACGCAGGGCTGGGTGTGCAGGCCATGTGGCACGTGGTCAACAGCTTCGGCAACCGCGCCGGGCCGGTTGTGTTCCTGGCCGCGGTCGTCCTCCCTCCTCTGGTGTTCGAGGGCGCCCTACTCGTACTGCGCAGGGTAGGCCCGCTGCGAGACGGACTGCTGGCACACGCCGCGGCCCTGCTGCTCGCTACCGGTGTCGCGGTGGCCGTCGTATCGACCACCATGTTGAACGTCGAGACCGCGCTGCCGTGGAGGATCATCTTCGCCCTTGCGGCGGGTGTGCTTATCGGCGGCGCGCTCCTTATCGGGCTGGCGACGCGCCCGCTCGTTGCCGCGGCATCGGGCTCGCTCGCGGCGCGGGGCAGGCGCGGCACGACGTTTGGCCGTGCCCTGGTCGAATTGAGTCACGAGCCGCTGATCATCTCGCTGGTGGTGTATATCCCGCTGCTGTACCTCTCGGTCGTCGGCGCGCCGTAGTCCCCATGAGCAAGTCAACCCCGGATACCGGCAACCCCATCCGCGTCGCCATCCTCGGCAGCACCGGCTCTATCGGCACGCAAACGCTCGACGTCATCGGACGCCTGGGCGGGCGCTTTAAGGTGGTCGCATTGGCAGCGGGACGCGACCTCGACGCGCTGCTGGCCCAGGCCGCCGCGCTGCCCGAGCCTCCTGCCCTGCTTGCGCTTGCCGACGAAGAGGCCGCTCGCTCGGCTCCTGCAGGCATACGCGTGCTGGGCGGCGAAGCCGGTATGGTTGAGGCAACCTCGCACCCGGACGCCGATATCGTGGTCGTCGCGACCACCGGGCACGCCGGGTTCGCGCCTACGCTAGCCGCGCTCGAGGCGGGCAAGGAGGTAGCTCTCGCCAACAAAGAGGCGCTCGTCATGGCGGGAGAGGTCGTGACCGGACTGGCGCGCCGCAAGGGCATACGCATTCGCCCAATCGACAGCGAGCACAGCGCGCTGTGGCAGTGTCTCGTGGGCGAACCTGAGGACCCTTCGCGGGACGCCGAGCGCGGGGCCAGCGGCGCGTGGTCGGTCATCGAGAAGGTCGTGTTGACCGCGTCGGGCGGGCCGTTTCGCACCTGGTCGGCCGAGGACACTTACAACGCAACACCCCGGCAGGCACTCAAGCACCCGACCTGGAGCATGGGCGCGAAGGTGACCATCGACTCGGCCACCATGATGAACAAGGGCCTTGAGGTGATCGAGGCGCACTGGCTCTTCGGGATGCCCTTCGACGACATAGAGGTGGTGATCCACCCGGAGAGCATCATCCACTCGATGGTGCGCTTCGTGGACGGCTCGGCTAAGGCGCAGCTGGGCATCCCCGATATGCGCGTGCCAATCCAGTACGCCCTCACCTACCCCGACCGCTACCGCAACCCCGCCCACCCCCGGGCCGACTGGCCCGCCGTCGGCACGCTGCACTTCGAAGCGGTCGACACCGAGCGTTTCCGGTGCTTGTCGCTTGCGTTCCAGGCCGGGCGCATGGGCGCGACATACCCCACCGCCATGGCCGCCGCCGACGAGGCGGCCGTGCCCGCGTTCCTTGCGGGCCTTATTCGTTTCGGCGACATTCCTGGTATAATTGAGGACGTTCTTGAGAAACACGTCGCCGTGGCGGTGCGAAGCCCCGATATCGCGGCGATAAAGTGGGCGGACGCATGGGCGCGCAACGCGGCAGACGAACTGATCGCCGCGCGGCGCCCGTGACCGGAACCGCGGGCACAGAGCGCACGTAAATATAGCGCAGGACAATACACCGAACGTAAATAGCGGCCCTTGGCGCACGCCCTTGCGCGAGCGGGCCGGGCGAATACTCGTCGCTACGGCGCGACTTGAAGGCGGAGATATATCATGGATTTGAACTGGTTGTGGGTGGTGCCCATCCTCGGCGTGCTGATCGTGGTACACGAGCTTGGGCACTTTGTTAGCGCGCTCAGACTGGGCATCAAGGTCGAGGAGTTCGGCATCGGGTTCCCTCCGCGCATGTTCGCCATCCGGCGAAACGGCATCGACTACTCGATGAACTGGCTGCCAATCGGCGGCTTCGTCAAGATCACCGGAGAGAACGGCGACTCTGATGATCCCCGGTCGTTCGGCCAGGCACCCGCGTGGAAGCGCATCATAGTGCTGGCGGCAGGCTCGTTCATGAACCTGGTGCTGGCCATCCTCATCTTCGCTACGATGGCGGTTACCGGCACGCAGGAGGTCGACACCTCGATCGCGCCCTACACCGGCATCGCTTCGCTGCTGGAGAACTCCCCTGCGCAGCGCGCGGGCATACAGCCCGGCGACCGCATCGTCGCCATCGCGGGCCAACCGGTACGCACCGAGGTCGACATCCGCAGCCTGAGCGGCGCGAATGCGGGCAAGCCGACTCAGTTCACGGTCGAGCGCAACGGCCGGGAGATTCAGACCACCCTCACGCCGAACACCACCTCGCCCTATCTGGGCGTGGGCCTGGTGCCGTGGGTGTCGCCCGCGACGGTGGACGACGTGCGCACCGCCGGTGTGGCCGACGCCGCCGGGCTGCGGGACGGCGACATCATCGTCGAGGTGAACGGCGAGGCGGTGAACAACAGCGCTCGCGCCAGCCACCTTATCAGCCAGAGCACCGAACCGATCAGGCTCGTGGTGGAGCGCAACGGGCAGCAGGTCGGCCCGCTCACCATCGCCCCCAACACAGGCAGTAGCTACGAATTTACCCTCTACCGCCCGTACCGCACAGTGTACTACGGTCCGCTCGAGGCGGTCGGCAGAGCGTTGGACAGCACCTGGAGCGTGATCGCCGCCATTCCCGCGGGGATTGCACAGGCTATCGCGGGGCAGGCGGAAGGGCCCCCGGTGACTAGCATCGTGGGCATCGGCCAGCTTACGGGCGAGGTCGCGCAGGGTGCGGGTATCAACGGCCTGCTGAACCTGACCGCGCTTCTCAGCATCTCGCTGTTCATGATCAACCTGCTGCCGCTGCCCGCCCTCGACGGCGGCCGCCTGCTGTTCATCTTCATCGAGCTACTGCGCGGTGGGCGGCGCATCGCCCCGGAGAAGGAGGGCATGGTCCACTTCGCAGGCATGGTCGTGCTCCTCGCCCTCATGGCGCTTATCACCTTCTTCGACGTGAGCAGGCTGCTGCAGGGCGTTCGGCTCTTGCCGTAACGCTCCCGGCATTCAGTAAGCATCGGCCCCTCTCAGCGGAAATCGTTGGGAGGGGCTTCTTCGTTGCCGGGGCGAAAAGGCGTACCGCTCGACGCTTGACATCCGTCCGAGGGCAATAGATACTAGCCGTGGTGTAATCCCATCTGGAGCAGACGCTTGCCCCCTCAGGACACAGCCTCAACCGCCCACGCCGCACAGCAGTCCGGCAGCGGCATGCAGCAACCCCTGCCCGGCTCGATAGAGCGCGCCGAAGGCCCCTCAACCGGCACGCTCGAACCCGGCTCTCTCGCCGGGCCGTTTGCCGGTCTCGCGGCGCTTGCCCCCATCGGCGTGTTCGACTCCGGCATGGGCGGCCTCTCCATCGTGTCCGAGCTGCGCAGGACGCTCCCTCACGAGGACATAGTCTACTTCGGCGACAATGCCTACGTACCCTACGGCGGGCGGCCGGACGAGTGGCTGCGCGCTCGCTCGAACGAAATCACCCGCTTCCTGCTTGACCAGGGAGTCAAGGTCGTCGTGGTGGCATGCAACACCGCTTCGGCGGCGGGGTTGGAGCACCTTCGCGCCCGTTATTCGCTGCCCATAGTAGGACTGGTGCCCGCGGTGAAGCCTGCCGTTGCCGCCACCCGCACGGGCACCGTAGGCGTGCTCGCCACCCGGGCAACCATGCGGGGGCGGCTCCTCTCCGACGTGATCGAACGGTTTGCCGCGCCCGTGGGCGTTGAGGTTGTCACAGTAGCGCCGGAGGGGCTGGTCGAGGCTGTCGAGCGCGGCGACCTCGACACCGAAGATACGGCCGACGCGGTGCGCCGCGCCATCGGGCCGATGATCGCTCGCGGTGCCGACGCCATCGTGCTCGGCTGCACGCACTACCCCTACCTCGGCCCGCTGATCCGCGTGGCCGCGGGCGACGGCGTGCGGATCATCGACGCGGGGGAGGGGGTGGCCCGGCAGACCGAGCGCGTGCTCGCCGCCCGCAATCTGCTCACCTCGTCGACAGCACCCGGCTCGCTCACCGTTTACACCAGCGCAGATCCGGACACCGTTCGCCCCCTGGCCCACAGGTTGGTCGGCGAGCCGGTCGAGGTGGTGCGGGCGCTGCCCGACGCGGGCCAAGTTGATTAGGTCACTGACGCTGAAGGCAATGAACGCCGGACGCGGCGTCAGTCAGCACTGCTATGCGAATCCTCTGCATTGACGTAGGCACCGGTACGCAGGACATCCTCCTGTTCGACTCCGACGTCGAGCTTGAGAACTGCGTACAGATGGTCATGCCGTCGCCGACGCGCATCGTTGCGTCCCGCGTGCTCGAGGCGACCGCCGCACGGCGCACCCTGCTGCTCACCGGCGTGACGATGGGTGGCGGGCCGTGCTCCTGGGCCATCGAGGACCACGTGCGCGCAGGGCTTGAGGCGTACGCCACGCCCGACGCCGCCCGGACGATGGACGACGACCTCGACCGCGTGGCCGAGGCGGGCGTGCGCGTGGTCGGGCCGGACGAAATCGAGCGGTTGGCGCGCTCGCTCGGCTCCGGCGCCGCGACCGTTGAGATGCGCGACCTCGACCTCGAAGCAGTGCGAGCGGCCCTGGAAGCGTTCGGCGAGCCTGCCGAGTACGACGCGCTGGCCGTTGCCGTGTTCGACCACGGGGCCGCGCCGCCGGGCTACAGCGACCGCCGCTTCCGCTTCGACTACATATCCCGGCAGATGTCCCAACGGGGCGACGAGCCGGTAAACCGAGCCCTCGCTGCCTTCGCCGCGCCCGCCGACAGGGTCGACCCGGAGCTGACGCGCCTGCTCGCGGTGCGCGATACCGTGCGCCGGAGCGATTACCGCGACCTGCCACTCCTGCTAATGGACACGGGTCCGGCCGCGCTGCTCGGCTCGCTAGGCGATGCTCGGGTGAGGGATGCCGCTGCGCACAACGCGCTCTTCGTCAACGTGGGCAACTTCCACGTGCTCGCGTTCCACATTGCCACATCGAAGATCCGCGCACTTTTCGAGCACCACACCGGGCTGCTCGACGCCCCCGCGCTGGCCCGCCTGCTCGACTCGCTCGTCCAGGGCACCCTTACTAACGCCGAGGTATTCGACGGGCACGGCCACGGCGCGCTCACGCTGGCAAGCGCCGTTCCGGTAGATGGCCAACCACAGATGTGCGCGGTCGCGGGACCCCGGCGCTCGATGCTGGAGAACGCGGCGCTGCCCTGGCCCGTCGTTCCGGCCGCGCCGCACGGCGACATGATGGTTGCCGGGTGTTACGGCCTGCTTCGCGCATTCGCGGTCCACTTTCCCGACTCGGCACCCGACATCACCCGGCGGCTCGGGTTGGAGGGCGAAGGTGCCTAGCCTTTGGCCCACTCATCCACGGCTTCCCGAAGACCGTGTCGTCGAGGTGGAGTGTCCGGTCTGTGGAGCGCCTCGGGCAGGTGATACACTGGTCTGGATCAATCCCGCTACGGGAGAAACTTCGACAGGTCGCGAGGGGCTTGAGCCTGCGACCGCTGCCGCAATTGTCCTGGCAGTCACCGCGCTCACGACCTCGCTTTCAACCGTCCTGATCGAGGGCTTGCCCGTCTGGGCTGGCATGGTGGCGGGTGCGATACTGGGGCTGGCGACGCTTGGAATCATAACGGCGCGCACGGTGCGGCGCGGCATCACAGACGTGCGAGCGCACAGGTATCAGTGTGTCATTTGCGACCACACGTGGACCTGGCGCGAGGGCACGCCGCGCCCGCGATACCGCTACCGGGAACAGATAGCCGAGGAGTACGAGCGGCTGTTCGGCGGCAAGTCAGAGGAAGCGGAGGACAAGCGTTGAAGCAATTCGGCATCACCCGCCCCGAGTTTGAAGAGTACATGATGGGGCTTCTCCCGCCCCGCGAAGGCGTGCTGGCCGACATGGAGGCGCACGCGGCGCGCGAAGGTCTCCCCATTATCGGCCCGATGGTGGGCAACTTCCTCTATACGCTCGTGCTCGGCACCCGAGCCAGGGACGTGCTCGACGTGGGCACCGCCATCGGCTACTCGGCCATGTGGCTCGGCCTAGCCGCGCTGCGCAACGAAGGCAGGGTGGTGACCATCGAGAAGGACCCAGGCCGGGCGGCATGGGCCGAGGCCTACTTCCGGCAAGCAGACATGGCGGGCACGGTTGCCGTGCGCCGGGGCGATGCGCTCGTGCTGATGAACGGCATGGAGGAGAGTTTCGACCTCATCTTCCTCGACATCCTGACGCAGTTCGACAGCTCCGACACCTCGCTCAAGATGCTAGACCTCTGTATGCGCCGCCTGCGCCCCGGCGGGCTGTTGCTGTCGGACAACGCCCTGCGCTCCGGCCGCGTGCTCGACCCTGACGACCCCTCGACCGAGGGCATCGCCCGCTTCAACAGGGCCATTTCCGCCCACCCGCGCCTGACAACTACCATCGTGCCCCTGCGCGACGGCGTGTCCCTTAGCGTCAAGACGGGGTAAACACGAAACACCGCAACGAACCCACACAGGAGATACCATGCACGCCGATCCCAAGCACAACCCGGAACGCAGCCCGGCTGTCCTTATCGAGGTAACGCGCGGCCCCATCGTCGAGTCGGTACACTACGGGGTGATCGCCGTTGCCGACGCCGCGGGCGACCTGCTCGCCTGGGCCGGAAACCCGGGTACCGACGCCTACTACCGCTCCGCCTCCAAGCCCATCCAGGCGCTTCCCCTTGTCGAGAGCGGCGCCGCCGATCACTTCGGGCTGACCGAACGCGAGTTGGCGGTGACCTGCGGGTCGCACGGCGGCGAGGACATCCACATCGAGGCGGTCACCAGCATCCTGAACAAGATCGGCCTTGAGCCTGATGCGCTGGCCTGCGGCATCCACATGCCGTACGACAAGGACGCGGCGCGCGAGCTGGAGGAGCGCGGCGGGCACCCCACCGTGCTGCACAACAACTGCTCCGGCAAGCACGCCGGGATGCTCGCGCTCGCGAAGTTCCACGGCTGGCCGGTGGGCGGCTACGAGATGGCTCGCCACCCGGTGCAGAAGCTGATGCTCGAGACCGTCGGCCAGTTCGCCGACCTCGCGCCGGAGGACATTCACGTCGGCGTGGACGGCTGCGGAGTGAGCACATTCGGCATCAGCGTCCTTCGCATGGCCATGTCGTTCGCCCGCTTCGCCCAGCCCGATGCCTGGCCCGAGCCGCGCCGAAGCGCCCTCCGGCGCATAGCGGCGGCCATGGTCGAGCATCCCGAGATGGTGGCCGCGCGCCGCGGCAGGATCGACACCGACATAATGCGCGCGGCGGGCGGCACGCTGATCGCCAAGGCCGGGGCCGAGGGCATTTACTGCGTTGCGCAGCTCGCCACAGACGCGTCTCCGGCAATCGGTTTCGCAATGAAGCTGCTTGACGGAGACCCGATGGGACGGGCGCGCAACCCCGCCGTTGTCGAGGGTCTTCGACAAGCCGGGCTGCTGGACGAGGAGGCGCTCGGCAAACTCGAAAAGTACTGGATGGAGGAGGTGCGCAACCGCCCCGGCGACATCGTCGGCATGGTGCGCCCTGCCTTCACCCTCAGCACAAGCGGCTAGACCGCCCTGGCGTTAACCCCTCGCGCCAGGGGTAGCGACCCACGCCGGCCGCCCGCCCACGTAGACCTCGGCGGCGAGGTTCACGCCAAAGTGGTAGGCCAGGTGACGGTGGTTCGGGGCGTCCCACACAACTACGTCGGCCAGCTTGCCCGGCTCCAGGCTGCCCAGCCTGTCGCCCCTGTCGAGCGCGTGCGCGCTGTTGATCGTCGCGGCCACCAGCGCTTCGGCAGGCGTCATCTTCATCTGGGAGCACGCCAGCGCGATCATCAGCCCGAGGTTCTCCGACGGGCAAGTGCCAGGGTTGCAGTCGGTCGCCAGCGCGACGGGCACTCCCGCCTCGATCAGCGCCCGCGCCGGGGCATACTCGCGCAGGCCCAGCCCGAGCGGCGTGCCCGGCAGCAGCACCGCCACCGAGCCCCCGTCCCGCAGGGCCGCGATGTCCTCCGGCTCCATGACCAGCAGGTGGTCAGCCGACGAAGCGCCGAACTCCGCCGCGACCTGCACCGCCCCCACGCGCGCGAACTCGTTGGCGTGCAGCCGCGTGCCCAGCCCTAGCGCCCGAGCCGCGGCCAGGATACGCCTTGTCTGCTCGGCCGTGAACGCGCCGACGTCGCAGAACACGTCGCACCACTCAGCCAGCCGTTCGGACGCCACCGCGGGCAGCATGTCGTCTACCACCAGGTCGACGTAGGCCTCCGGGTCGGAATCGTACTCTCGGGGCACGGCGTGCGCGCCCAGGAACGTGGCGGCGATACGCGGGCCTGTGCCCTGGTGCTCCAGCTCGCGCGCAAGCTCGCGGATGGCCCGCAGGCTCTTTAGTTCGTCGTCCACCGATAGCCCGTACCCGCTCTTGATCTCGACCGTGGTCGTGCCGTGGGCCAGCATCCGCGCAAGCCGGGGCCGGGCCAGTGCCGTCAGGTCGTAAGCAGTCGCCTCTCTAGTGGCGTCCACGGTCGACATGATCCCGCCGCCCGCCTCCATGATCTCGAGGTACGTCGCGCCCTTCAGGCGTAGCTCGTACTCCGCGTCACGCCACCCGGCCCACACGAGATGCGTGTGCGCGTCCACCAGCCCGGGCGTGACCGTGCGGCCGGTCGCGTCCACCAGGTGGGTGTCCTCGCCGCGGTAGCGGTTGAGCACCTCGGCGGATGTGCCAACCGCCAGCACGCAGCCGCCGCTTATCGCAACCGCACCATCGGCGATAATCCCCGCCTCGGCCTGCTCTACTGCGCGGCGCGCTCCGCTAGGCCCCGCGGCACAGGTGGCAAGCTCGGCCGCGGAATGGATAATCAGCTCGGCTGTGTTCTCGCTCATGGCCCCAATATAACACGGCCACGGCCGCTGCCGGAATCAAAAAGGCGGCCCGGAGGCCGCCCGTGCCCGTCTGCTCGCAGGCCGGCTACTCGCCGCCCGCGCCGATGGCCGGCGCCGTGTGGTAGGTACTCGAGGGGCGGAGCGTGGTGGCCGAGGCAGCGGCGTCCACGAACGTCTTGAACAGCCGCCGCGCCCAGGCATGCTTGCGCCACATCTCCTCCGGGTGGCACTGCACCGCCATGAGGAAGCGGCGGTCGGGCGCTTCGACCGCCTCGATGATGCCGTCGGGCGACCAGGCCGTGGCCACCAGCCCCGGCGCTACACGGTCAACAGCCTGGTGGTGCGATGTGTTCACCCAGATGCGGTCCTCGCCCACAAAACCGCGCAGGCGCGAGTCGGGGTCGATTGCGATGTCGTGCGCAAGGAAGTCGCGTATGCGGCGCTTGAACGATTCGCGGTGGTCGATGGTGGTGGGGTACTGGGTGTAGATGTCCTGGATCAGCGTGCCGCCCATCACCACATTGAGCACCTGTTCGCCCCGGCAGATGCCGAGCACAGGCAGGTCCTCCTCCAGCGCCCACGGCAGGATGGTCGTCTCAACGAAGTCGAGGCCCACGTCGGTGGGGTCGAGCGCGGGGTGCGGCTCTTGCCCGTAGTAGCGCGGGTGGATGTCCAGGCCGCCGGGCAGCATGATTCCGTCGAGCATCTCGTAGATGCGGCGCAGCGCGTCGACGCTTTCGATCTGCGGTATGAGCACTGGGATGCCGCCCGCCGCCTCTACAGCCTTCGCATAGGACTGGTTCAGGCTGAAGCGCGGCGCGTGTACTCCCGCGGCGTCGTGGTCGTCAATTGTAGAGATGCCGATTACCGGCATTCCGGTGCTTCTGGGCATAATTCCCGGCTCCATCTTATCGAATACGGCAAGCGCGACTAGGGTAAACCAACGAGAGAGTATACGCCCTCCCGGTACATCTCGCGCTGTGTTGTGCCTATGTTATATCACAATTCCTCTGAATGCAACGCTTTTCGCGCGGGCACCGTCCGGTACCCCGCACCCGTGCTAAGGCAAGCCACGTGCCACGCGCTCATATGCGCCCTATCGCGTCCAAGAATATGGTGGCAAGCGGCGTTATTAATGTTGCAGTTGAAGAAATTGAAGGAATCGCGACGAAAATTGAGGAAACCTCTTGACAAGGGCCGAAAACGGTGCTATAGTGTGGTCGAAATGAATAATCTTTATCCGCAGATGAAGATTGTCAAGAATGGAGGATCGCAAATGAACCAGATGCCAGGCAGGTGCCCGGTGTGCAGCAGCGCCCTTACCGTTACACGGCTACAGTGCGGCACTTGCGGCACCGGTATTGACGGCGCGTTCGGTCTCGGACGGCTCCAGGCGCTCACCAACGAGCAGATCCAGTTTGTCGAGACCTTTATAAAGTGCCGGGGTAAGATCAAAGACGTAGAGGCCGAGCTAGGCATATCGTACCCCACGGTGGTGTCGCGGCTCAACGAGGTCGTGCGCGCAATGGGCTACGAGGTGAGCGATGCCGATATGAGCGACGTCGACCAGTTCGAGTACTACCAGGCACAGGCGATCAGGCCCGGCAACGTGCCGCCCCTGCCGCCGATGGCCCCGGCGCCCCCGCGCCCGCCCGCAGGCCCCCGCCTCACCCCCGAGCAGAAGCAGCAGATCCTGGACGATCTCGCCGCGGGCAAGGTCGGCATAGACGAGGCGATGCGCAAGCTAAACGGTTAGGTGCCGCGCCCACGGCCGGAGCGGACGTAGGCCCGGTCGCCCGCCAACCAACCCCACGGGGGTGTGACACGCGATAGCAACCCCGGATCGGAGAGCAGCGATGTTATCTATCAGTAACGTGGACGGGCTGACAGCCACCCGCAACGAGGCCCTCAAGGGTATCAAGCGCTCGCGCTTCTCGCTTCACCTCAACACGGCGCGCCGCCGCCGCTGGCTGCTCGTGCAGCTTGTGACTGCCCCCGCGCTCGACCCGATTACCGACGAAGTGCAGCGCCACGCGCCCCGGCCCCGCGAGACCTATGACTTCGATACCCTCATCAATCAGTACGAGGCCGGCAGGCTGGCCTGGTCCGGCCGGTAAGCTCTCACGACGAACGAAAACGTCCGCACGGAGCGGACGCGCAACAGGAGTACGTAAATGAACGAACGAGGATATTCCCAGACTGTCTCCACGGCCGAGATGACCGAGACGCCCCGCTTCGTGCTTGAACAGCCCACCGGCGACGTTACGGTCGAGGCGTGGGACAGGCCCGAGATCAGGGTGACGGTGGACGACCCGGACGGATACTTTGAGCTTGAGCAGAGCGAGTCGACTGTGCAGGTGCATAACAGGCCGGGCAAATTCAACGTAGTGAAGTTCCTGGAGCCCGCCACCGCCGAGCTGCGTGAGCTTGGCATTGAGGTAGACCGCGTGGCTGCCCGCATCGAGCGGCAGGTCGAACGCCAGGTACGCAGGGCCGGCAGGCGGGTCAATATCGACCTCGGGCTGAGCGCCTGGCGCGGCGGCCGCGACTATTACGTCATGGTGCCGCACGACTGCGACCTCAACCTGCGCACAAGCAGCGGAGACATCCGCGTGGTCGGTGTTCGGGGCAACCTGTACGTGCAGACCACCAGCGGCGACGTGCGGATGCAGGACCTTGCAGGCAACCTGATCCTGAACAGCACCAGCGGCGACATTCAGCTTGACGGCTTCCGCGGCAAGCTCGGCATGCGCACGGCATCGGGCGACATAAGGACACAGAACGTCGTGGTGAGCGAGATCAACGCTCAGACCGTGAGCGGCGACCTTACGCTCGACCTTGCGGAGACCCCGCAGAGCAACTTCGAGCTGCGCTCTCTCAGCGGCGAGATTCGCCTCGGCCTGCCCGAGAACGCCCGCTTCCGGGCCGACGTGCACACCGTCAGCGGCACCATCAAGTCGGGCTTCCAGCGCGGCCAGGTGGATTACCGCTCGACCCACAAGCGCGAGACGGTGCTTGACGTGAACGGCGGCGGCGTTACCGTGCGCCTGCAGACCGTGAGCGGCGACATTTACATCCGACCCCGCCGAGCCGAAGACATGGAGAGTGCCGGGGATTCCGGCTGGCGCGAAACGATGGACCGGCAGGCCGCCGGATACCCCCACACCCCAGGAGCAGCGACCATGGACCTTTCCCGCAACCCCGAATACGCCCGCGTGGCCCCCACGCCCTCCGAACCTTCGCCCGAGCGCCGCGCCGCCGAGCTTGAGATCCTGCAGAAGGTGCAAAGCGGCGAGCTAACCCCTCAGGAGGCCGTGCAGCGCCTGTCTGCCCTGGACGGCGAGGCGGCTGCCCCCGCGACCGAGACCCCGTCCCCAACCCCCGAAGTTGAAGCTGCGTCCGAGGAAGGCAACGAAGAAGCGCCCGCGTCCGACGACGACACCCGCGACGAAGCCTAACTAGCCGGGCCGTCGCGGCCCCCGCACACAAAAACAACCTCACACGGCGACCGTTTCCCCTGTCGCGCTGCAAGGCGTTGAGAGCAGGGGCAGGGGAAACGCGTCCCCGAAAAGGAAGGCTGATATGCTGCATCTGCTGAAACAACGCAACTTCGCCCTGCTCTGGACGGGCGGCCTCATCTCCTTTATCGGTGACTGGATCCTGTTCGTTTCGCTCCCACTCTACATCCTCCAGCTCACCGACTCGGTCATGGCCATGGGCATCGGCTTCCTGGTCAACCTCCTGCCGATGCTGTTCCTCGGCTCGTTGGGCGGCGTGTTCGTGGACCGCTGGGACAGGCGAAAGGTGCTCATCTGGACCAACCTTGCGCTCGCGCCGCTCTACAGCCTGCTCCTGCTGTTCGACAGCCCCGGCATGGTGTGGATCGCCTACCTGACCATGTTCCTGGGCAACCTGATACGCCAGCTTCTCAACCCGGCCGAGCACGCCTTACTTCCCAAGCTGGTGCGCGACGATCAGCTTGTCGCCGCCAACGCCCTCAACTCGCTGAATAACAACCTGGCCCGCCTGATCGGTCCTGCCGTCGGCGGCGTGGTGTTCGCGACGCTGGGGTTCCGCGTGTCGGTGCTGCTGGACGTAGTCACGTTCATCGTCGCGGCGGTGCTGATCGCTCTGATCTCGGCGCCGCCCGAAATTACCCGGGCCGCACACGCGGTGGGCGAGGACGGACAGCCCCGGCGCAAAGATCTTCGCCGCGAGTGGCTCGAGGGCATCAAAGTGATACGCGACCGGCCGATCCTGGCCGGATTGCTGCTCGTGGTGGCGATCCTGAACCTGGCCGACGGCGTGATCACCGTCCTGTTGGCTCCGTACGCCCGGGACGCGCTTGGCGGCGGCTCGACCGAACTCGGGTGGCTCCTCACAGCCCAGGCGACGGGAGGACTGGTTGGCGGCGCGCTCATCGGTAGGCTCAACAACAGGTTCGCCCCCTGGCAGCTGATAGCGTTCGGGCTGATGCTGCTCGGCGTGGCCGACGTGCTGGTGTTCGGTATACCTGTGCTCTGGTCCAATATCGTGCTGTTCGCGCTGGTCGGCATACCCATCGTGGCGCTCGACGTGGCGGCCATGACGTTGTTCCAGCGCAACACCGAGGATCACCTGCGCGGCCGCGTGCTGGGGCTGCACTTCTCGCTCGTGGCGTTTTCCCTCCTCATCGGCCGGGGTATTGCCACTTTCGCGGGCGACGCGGTGGGTGCGGTACCGCTTCTCGTCTGCACGTCGGTCGTGATAGTGATCTCGGGACTCGTGGCGATCAAGCTTTTGCGGGAGCCTTCGGCCGGGGAGGCGCCGGTGCACGGCCCGTCGCAGCCGCAACTCGAGCCGGGAGCTTAGGCAAGATAATTCTATAGACGGATACTGCTCACCTTTACAGTTTGGTAAAGTGAAGTCTCTGAGATAAGTATCTAACCCGACGGCCGGTAGTAGGCGGCCGTCGGGCGGGAGGAAGCATGAGCCAGGCAGCACACTTTGAGGCGCCTCCCCACGGGTTCCGCACGTTCGTCATCCTGTGGGCATCCCAGTCGGTGTCGGTATTCGGCAGCGCGCTGACGTGGTTCGCCGTGACGATCTGGCTCATTGAGACCCGCTACCGGCTGGAGTCGCAGAAGCCGGAGCTTGCCCTGACGCTCACCGCCATGGGCCTCACCTACATCATAACGTTGGCCCTCACGCCGTTCGCAGGCTCGTGGGCCGACCGGCACGACCGGAAGCGCACGATGCTCGCGGCCGACGTGCTGAACGGGTTGGTCAGTCTTACGTTGATGAGCCTGATGATCTCGGGCACGCTCGAGACCTGGTCGCTCATTCTGCTTATGGCCTCGTTCGCCGCCATCAGCCCGTTTCACCATGCGGCGTTCGACACGTCGTACGCCATGATCGTTCCCGAGAAGCAGCTTCCTCGCGCCAACGGCATGATGCAGACGATCTGGTCTCTTTCCACAGTGGTCTCACCGGCAATCGCCGCGGGCATCATCGCCCTTCCGGAGCTTGCCCGGCAGGGCATCATCCCCGGCTTCGTGGGCGACTACCTGCGCACGCTGAGTGACGGCGCCGCGCTGGCGATCGGCGTCGACGGCGTCACATTCCTCTTTGCGGCGCTAGTCCTCGCGTTTCTCAACGTACCTTCGCCCAGGCACACCGAACAACACGTCGAGGGCGCGCCGCGCCGGGGGAAGGTCTGGTCTGACATCAGGCTTGGAGTTGCGTATATCCGGCGCAGGCCGCCGTTGCTCTGGCTGCTCGTCACATTCACCGTCATCAACTTTGCCTCCGCGCCCATCGAGTTATTCATTCCACTGCTGCTCAAGTTCAACCTCGCGGCCGACTGGCAGTCACTAGGCCTCAGTATCGAGACTTCCCTGGCCACGGTCGCAACTGTTGGCCGCATCGGCGGCGTAATCGGCGGCGTCCTCATGAGCGCGTGGGGAGGGCTGAAAGGGCGGAAGGTGTACGGCGTCGTGGTGCCGATTTTGATCGCCGGTGTTGTGCAGGTCGTCTACGGCCTTTCTGGCGCACTGTACCTGACCGCGGCGATGAACTTCCTGTTCCTCGCCCTCATCCCCATCATGAACTCACACTCGCAAACCATTTGGCAAACGCAGGTGCCCCGCGAGGTACAGGGCCGTGTTTTCGCGGTACGCCGCGTTATCGCCCAGTTCTCGGGGCCTATCGGAATGCTCATGGCAGGAATTGCGGGCGCGCAGCTGAACCCGGGCTGGATCCTGGCCGTGCTGGGCGCGGTAGTCGTCGTGTTTGCCGCGTTCC
>DASTEB010000082.1:0-3194 GCA_035710025.1 Chloroflexia bacterium | reverse complement strand
CATACCCGCCTCAACCATGAACATGCGCAGCACGTCGCCGTTGGTCGAGCCGAGCGCCTTCAGGATACCGATCTCGCGGGTGCGCTCGTAGATCGCCATGATCATCGTGTTGACGATGCCAATCGAGGCTACCAGCAAGGCCAGCAGGCCGATGGAGGACAGCATGATCTGCAGAATCGAGAAGATGCGGTTCACCTGGTCGAGTAAGGTCTGCAGGGTGGCCGTGCTAAAGCCCATGCCGTCCTCCACCTCGCGGGCCACCCGCGTCGCGTCGTTCAGCGAGCTTGTGTGTACCACGGCGGCCGAGTAGCCGTCGGTCTGGAGGATGTTTGGGTCGTTGAACCACCACTTTTTCAGCTCGAGCTTGTCGGCGTTGCCCAGGTCCATGGCGGTGGAGCCGTTGACGATGCCCGCCACGCTCGTCTCGAACGTCTGCTTGTCGCCCCTCGGCGCCGTGACCGTTATGACGACGGGCTTGCCCACGAGTCCGGCGAACTGCTCCTCGGTAAAGTCCTGCCTGAGCAGCAGGCGGCTGTTCAGCACAATGCCCTGCTCATCGGGCGTGTTCTCCATCGTGCGGCCCGCCAGCACTTCCTCTCCGCGGCTGAACAGGCGCTCCTGGGGAGCGCGCTCGCGCAGCACGATGGGGAACGTCTTGCCCTCGATCGTGAGGGTCATCTCGGGCGCGGCGGGCAGCGACAGCAGCACCTCGACCGACTCGACGCCGCGCACCGCCTGTATCTGAGCGACCGCCTCGTTGTTCAACGGCTTCTCGGGCCGCAGCCTGACGAGCGTGCTGGAAGCGCCGGGCACGCGCTCCAGGCGCGGGGTGACGAACACCGTCTCAAGGCCAAGCTCCTTGATCGTGTCGGTGATCTGCTTCTGAATACCCACGCCCAGCGACACCATCGTCACGATGGTGATGATGCCCACGAACACGCCGATGGAGGTGAGCACGGTGCGCACCTTGCGCCGGCCGAGGTTCTGCGTGGCGGTCAGGATGGTGTCGGAGAGTCGCATCTGCCTATGTCCGCACAGGCTCTTCTATCGCCACGACCTTGCCGTCGCGAAGGCGCACGATGCGGTCGGCCACCGAGGCGACGCTGGTGTCGTGCGTGACGATGATGAGGGTGAGGCCGCCCGCGTTCAGGTCGAGCAGGAGGCGCAGCACCTCCTCGCCGGTGGCGCTGTCCAGGTTGCCGGTCGGCTCGTCGGCCAGCAGGATGCTAGGCTCGTTGGCCAGCGACCGGGCGATTGCCACGCGCTGCTGCTCGCCACCCGAAAGCTGGTTGGGCCGGTGGGTGGTCCTCGCGCCCAGGCCGACGCGTTCGAGCAATTGCCGGGCGCGCTCGCGGCGCTCGGCCCGGGGAAGCCCCGCGATGGTCAGCGGCACCTCGACGTTCTCAAGCGCTGTGCGGTGGGGCAGCAGGTTGAAGCTCTGGAACACGAAGCCGACGCGCTCGCGCCTGTGCAGCACGAGGCGGCGGGCGGGCGCTTTGGCGATGTTCTCGCCATCCACCCAGATCTCGCCCGAGGTGGGCCGGTCCAGCCCCCCGAGCAGGTTGAGCAGGGTGGACTTGCCCGAGCCTGACGGCCCGACGAGCGCCACGGCCTCTCCGCGCCCGACCTCGAGGTCGATGCCGTCCACGGCGGACACGACGGAAGGCCCCATCCGGTATTGCCGGGTGAGGCCCACCATTCTGATCAACGGTTGTTCGGCGGTATCGATAGCCATGTAGGGTTATAGAACGTGATGCGTGATGCGTGAGCCCTTCCCGAGCTTGAAAGTGCGGAGTCAGCACCGGCGCCCGATGAAAACTCACGCATCACGGGTACAGCGGGGTTACTTCAGCCCCTCGGCTATCTTCACCGCCTCGTCGACGGTCAGCTTGCCGCGAATGGCGACGTAGATGCCCGAGTCCTTCTCCTGCCACATGAGCGAGGTCCACTCGCCGCCCGTGGGCGAGAAGGCCACGGCGTCAACGCCGCGCACCGTCACAGACTTGTACGCGTCGGGGACCGTCGAGCCGTCCACGCCGCTGAAGTCGTCGCCCAACCCTTTCTCGATCTCCGATTTGGCCTGCACGATGCTCAGGTCGGTGTCGGGCGAGGAATAGTTGAGCAGGAAGCCGTCGGCGATGGGCGCCTCAAGCTTCTTCACGCCGACGAGCGTTGCGCCCGCTGGCAGGTAGCTCGGCTCGAGTAGGGTCCAGCCGTCCTGCTGGGCGGCGGCCTTGGCCTCGGGCAGGGTAGTCTGCTTGGGGGTCGACTCTTTGCCCATGGTGTCGAGGTCCACGGTCCTGGCGCCCGCGGGCACCTGCAGTACGAACGTCGCGGGGTCGATGGTGCCGTTCAGCTCCAGCTTGGACGCGGTGTACTCCAGCTTGCCGATGTTGGGGTGCTCGAGCGTTACCTTGAGGGGCATCCAGCGGTTCGTGTCGACCCAGACCACGCCGTGCAGGTCCTTGATGAGGATGCCTGCCTGGGTGGCGAACATCTGGGGGATCTCAAGTGTCTGCGCCGCGTCGGCCTTGGGCACGATGTCGAGCTTGTAGGCGTCGATGCCCGCGACCTTCTCGGTGCCCTGCAGGGTGATCTCGGAGGCGGCAATCAGCTTGTCGATCTCCTTCTCCATATCCGCGCCCGCCATCATGGCCTTAGCCTCGTCGGGCATCTTGTCCATGTGCTCGGACGGGGTGCCGGTGTACACGGTGTTGTGATTCTTGTCGTAGGCGTACACCTTCTGCCCGTCGTACACCAGGATGGCGCCGTTGGCCTCGGCGATGGAGGAGTTGGTTACCTCGACGCGCATCTTATCGGGCGACTGCTTCCACACGTTGAAGCTAGCCGATACGTTGTCGGGCAAGCGCGCTAGACCTTTGTCCAGATCCTCGCTCGAGTCGGCGGTGGCGGCCACAGGCATGAAGCTCTGGGCGAGTGCCTTGATGCCGTCCTTGTTGATGTTCACGCTGAGGTCGAACGTGCCCTGCACGCTCTGGGTGGTCTTCATGGTGTCGCGCATCTTCTGCACGACTTCGGCCGCGGTGACCTGTTGGCCTGCGGTGCAGGCGGCGACCAGGGGGGTCAGAGCGAGCATGAGCGCTGCGGGCGCGAGAATACGTGTGAGTTTCATATATACTTTCTCCTTTGTGCCGCGGGAAACGGGGCGTGACGAAGCGGACGCGCACGCCGCC
>DASTEB010000081.1:0-3841 GCA_035710025.1 Chloroflexia bacterium | reverse complement strand
GCAAAGTCGACCTCGTGTTGGAGGAGGATGTCAAGCCGCGCCTGCTGCCCCGGATTCTAGACGAGGTAATCTATGCCCCGTGAGAACCGGCTCTATCTCGAAGTCATGCTTTCGGCCATTGATAGGCAGAACAAACGTGCTCACCTGCGCCGCTCTGTAGCGGAAATACTTTCGTGCATGCCGAATACCGAGGACTGACTATAGGTCTGCCGCCTCTTCACGCACGACACGTTAGCCCTCGTCCGTTCCAGCGACACTCTACGGTGCCGTGATTGTCGGAGGACAGCGCAGAGATTCGAGCCAGCCTCGGTCGGGGCAATGCCGGCGAGCGCCCCCTATGGAGCCTGACGTGTGACCGCGCCCAACACAGCCACCACGGCCGCCACGGCCGTCGCCCCTACAGCCGAAAGCCCAACCGCCCGCGCCGTCCGGCCGGACCGCGTCTCGCGCCGCACCGAGCTGGCGGTCCTCGCCGCCATCCTCGTGCTCGCCCTCGCCGTCCACCTGTATAACCTGGGCGACTTCCCCGATACCATCCTGGCCGACGAAGCGGACAACGCCCAGGACGCCCTGCGCATCACCTACGGCCTCACCCCAGAAAACGGCGTCTTCGGCCTCGACTGGACCGGCCAGCCCGCCCTCAGCGCCTATATCCTGGCCGCCTTCATCTACCTCTTCGGCTTCACAAGCTTCGTCATACGCTTCCCCACCGCGCTGATCAGCGTGCTCGCCCTCGTTCCCTTCTTCTTCCTGCTGCGCCGCCAGTTCTCCCTCGTCGCGTCGTCCCTCGCCACCCTGCTGCTCGCCTCGCTCGTGTGGTACCTCAACTTCTCGCGCAGCGCCTGGAACAATATCCACGTCTGCTTCTACATGCTCGGCGCGATGGCCTGCCTCATGCTCGCCCTCGATGCGATCTCCTCGCCTGCCCCGAACAGCCGCGTGAAATGGCTCTACTTCGCCGCGGTAGGCGCCTTCTGCGCCCTCGGCCTCAACGCTTATCCGAGCGGCCGGGCAATCGTCCTCGGCATCGCCCTGTTCTTCCCCGTCGCGCTCTGGTTCTACCGCCGCCGCTGGAAGGAGTTGCTTGCGGGTTACGCCGTCCTGGGCCTGGCGACCCTCGTGCTCATTCTGCCTCTGGCAACCTACGTCCTGGGCAGGTGGGAGGCATACACCGGCCGCAGCAACGTCGTCGCCCTCACCGGCAGCCCCGAGTTCAAAGCCGACCCCGCGGGCACCTTCCTGCAGCAGCTCTCACGCAACGTGCGCGGCCTGTGGGACGGCAGCGTGAACAACACCGCCCAGTACACCCCCGTCGGCGAACCACAACTCGACACCGTAACGGCCGTGCTCGTGCTCGCCGGTATGCTCCTCAGCCTCCTCCTGCCGTCCGTGCGTCGGCGCCCCGAGACGTGGCTCTGGTGGTCCATGCTGCTGGTCGCCTGGTTCGCCACCCAGGTGCTGACCGTCGGCACCCCCAACGGCGCCCGGGGCATCGGCTACATGCCCACCCTGGTCTACTTCGCCGCCGTATCCCTCGATGCCGCGCTCGGCCTGTTCAAGCGCACCCCGCTGTGGGCACGCCGCTCGGCCGCCGCCGGCGCCGCCGTCCTGCTCGTCGACGTGGCCGCGTGGAACGTGAGCCAATACGCCGAATGGCAGAGCAAGCCTCGCACGCGGCAGGACCGCTACCTCTACATCACCGCCGCCGAGTTCCCCGCCTGGACCGCCAGAGTGAAAGAGCTTG
Source organism: Chloroflexia bacterium (assembly GCA_035710025.1). Taxonomy (GTDB): domain Bacteria; phylum Chloroflexota; class Chloroflexia; order QHBQ01; family JADMIH01; genus JADMIH01. Next base: position 2,097 of record DASTEB010000081.1, on the reverse strand, counting down.
CGGCCGGCAAGCAAAACATCATCAACGTGGGCGGCTGGCGCGACCTCTACCCCATCGAAGACATCCAGAACCCCCAATCGCCTGCCGTCGCCCCGACCCCGCAACCCGCCCCCTAGGTTGAGATACGCTTTGCTTGACCACCTACCCTCCACGGGATACAATGCCCGGTAAGGTGCCGCGGCTGCTTGCGGCACCCTGTCACCCAGGTGTATGGAACCCCTCATGCCCACACAGTTCGGCACCCTCACTACCCCCAACACCGGCCTTTGCCTGCACTACCGCACCTGGGGCGACGAGTCCTCCCCGCCGCTGGTGCTCATCCACGGCCTGGCTTCCACCCTGCGCATCTGGGACCTCGTCGCCCCGTTCCTGGCCGAGCGCTACTTCGTCGCCGCCTACGACCAGCGCGGCCACGCCCTCAGCGAAAAGCCGCCCGACGGCTACGATCTCCCAACCATGCTCGCCGACCTGTCCGGCCTGGTCGACGCCCTCCGCTTCGACCGCCCCGTGCTCGTCGGCCACTCCTGGGGCGCCAACCTGGCCCTCGCCTTCGCCACCGCCTACCCCGACAGGTGCTCGGGCCTCGCGCTCGTGGACGGCGGCATCTACGACTTTCAGGACGTGCCCGGCAACACCTGGGACAAAGTCAGGCGCGACCTCACCCCGCCCGATCTCAGCCGGTACACTCTCAACGACGTCGTAGGCTGGATTCGCGGTGGCGTCCTGTCCGACCTCCCGCGCTCATTCGTCGAAGAGTACGCAGGCTCGATGATGAGCGTCCAGCCCGACGGCACCATCCGGGCCCGCCTGGCCCTGCACCCGCACCTCGATATCCTGCGTATTATCTACGACATGCGCGCTGCCGACCTCCTCCCGCGAGTACAATGCCCCGTCCTGGCAGTGCAGGCCGCGGACGGCGAGCCTGCCAACGAGAATGCCGCCCGCTTCCTGCGCATGAAAGAGCGCGGAGCCGAGCGCATCAACACGCTCCTGCCTGATTCCAAGCTCGTCTGGATGGAACACACCATACACGACATCCCACTCCACAGGCCCGAGCGCCTTGCCCGCGAGATAATCGACTTCTTCGGGGATCGTGCCCCCGCAACAGAGTGACGTTGTCGCCATACGTCGTAACGGAGAAACTATCTTGACTGCCGGTACCCTGGCCCTGCTCGGTTCGGGCGAAACCTCCTCCCAGGGCCGTAAAATCCACGACCATCTCATGTCAGCCATCGGCGAAGTGCCCGTGCGCGTCGCCCTGCTCGAGACCCCCGCCGGGTTCCAGCCCAACGCCCACATCGTCTACCGGAAAGTAGGCGCCTTCCTGGAGAAGAGCCTGCAGAACTTCCGCCCGCAGGTGGCCTATGTGCAGGCCCACCGCAAGCCCGGCACGCCCAACCCATTCGGCTCGTCCTCCCCTACGCCCTCCGCTGAGTCCGAACACGCCTTGCTCGACGCCCACTACATCTTCACAGGCCCCGGAAGCCCAACCTACGCCGCCCGCAACCTGCGCGACACGCCCATCCTCGACCTCCTGGCCCGGGCCTACGGCGGCGGCGCGACGCTCGTGTTCTCCAGCGCGGCCGCCATTTCGGCGGGTAGCTCGGTCCTGCGGGTGTACGAGATCTTCAAGGCAGGGGCCGACCTCGGCTGGGACAACGGCCTTCACCTCCTCCCGCGCCTGGGCTTCGATATAGACCCGGTGATCGTAACCCACTGGAACAACGCCGAGGGCGGGGCCGATCTCGACACGACCCGCTGCTACATGGGCCAGGAGCGCTTCGACCGCCTCGTCGCTATGCTCCCCAACCCCGCCCCCATCCTCGGCATAGACGAGCATACCGCGTGCATCTTCGAGCCGGGCGCACCCCACGTCCGCGTGATGGGCGCGGGCACCGCCACCATCCTGAACCGGGGCGACACCACCGTCGTGTCCGCGGGCGACACCTTCCCGCTCGCCCTCCTTCGCGCCTGATCGGCCGGCCCGTGCGGCTTGCCGGGGCGGTACGGAGGCAGGCTTTGTGCTGCGAGCAGGCCCCAGTACCACGCGGGAAGCGAGGGCAGGCGCCCGCCCTTGAGTACAACCGGGAGCCACAA
>DASTEB010000080.1:0-2155 GCA_035710025.1 Chloroflexia bacterium | reverse complement strand
CTTGGTGCGCGATACGTGATGCGTGAACTCTCCTGAGCACCACGGCTTACTCCGCACGACCCGGTATGGAAGTGCTCATGCTTCACGCATCACTCGTCTGCCTTCTGCCTTCTGCCTTCTGCCTTCTGCCTTCTGCCTTCTGCCTTCTCACGCACCAGTTTGCCCTCGCGCGCCGCGCCTGCTAATATCATCTGGGAAGCATCAACTCCCACTAGCCATGACCTCACCCGCGACAACAGCGGCAACAGCGCGCACCACCCCCTCGATCCGGGCGCTAGTCAGGCCCGAGGTCGTGCTGTGGGCTGTGCTCGCGCTCGGCCTGGGCCTGCGGCTCTACCGGCTCGACGCGCTCGACCTGTGGATAGACGAGGGCTACGTGGTCATGTTCAGCCGCCAGTCGTGGCCCGACGTGCTCGGCTTCAACGGCCCCTACGACCCCCACCCGCCGCTCTACTTCGCGCTCGTCAAGCTGGCCTCGGTCTTCCTGCACGAGACGATAGCAGGCCGCGCGGTCAGCATGGTCATGGGCACGCTGACCATCCCCGTTGTGTTCGTGCTGGCCCGGCGCATGGCGGGCGGCTGGGCGGGCGTCGCGGCCGCGCTGGTGCTCGCCGTATCGCCTACCCACATCTGGCTGTCACAGGAAGCGCGGATGTTCGTGCCCGCGATGCTGTTCGTCGCGCTCTCGTACCTTGCGGCCGTGGCCTACTACCAGGGTCCTTCGACCCGTTGGGCCGTCGCTTACGGCGCTTCAGTGCTGCTGGCGATGTACTTCGACTACAGCGCCCTATACCCGCTCGTTCCGCAGGGGTTGTTCCTCGTGTGGATCGCCTGGAAGCTGCGCAAGCGGACCGTACCCCTGCTGGCGGCGTTCGGCGCTGCCGTACTGCTGTTCCTGCCGTGGGCGCGGTTCCTTCTCTCGGCTATCGAGGAGGCCGACCCCTTCCGCGTGACTTACCTCGGCGTGACCGCGGTCAAGGTGGTGTACTACATCCTCTCGCTCACCGGCGTCGCGGGCAGCTTCGAGCTTTACGCCGCCACGGTCCCCGCGCCCTGGGAGAACGCGCCCGCACTACGCTGGCCCCTTGCCATCGCAATAGTCGTTACCGTGGGAATCGGCCTTTACACCCTGGTGAGGCGGCAGTGGTGGCCGTTCTGGCTGGCGCTGGGGCTGTCGGTGGGCGCATACCTCGCCACCATCGGCCTGAGCTACCTCAGCCCCGGCTTCGCCATGCGCACGGTCGTATTCGACATCCTCGGCTGGGCGGTCATCGCGGGCGCAGCAGCCGGCGCGACTCACATCCCGCGCTCGGCGCACTTGGCGGGCCTTGCCGCGTTCGCCATCTTGATCGCCGCGTCCCTCGCCACGCAGTCCGCCGTGTACGCCAACGCCGAGAAGCAGCACTGGTCGGAGATCGCCCGCGACGTGGACGTGGTCAAGCACCTCGAGTTGCCCGTTTTGCTCGTTCGCCCGCTGAACTACACGCTGATCGACGTATACCAGCCGGGCACGCTCGACGGCCGCGTGATCTCGGGCACCGAACAGCTCGCAACCATGAATCCACTGCCCGGCGCTTTCTGGTGGCCCTACCACGACACCTTCCGCTTCGACCCGTACCGGGAGCAGATTGCCGCCCTGGGCTACGAGCGAGTGATGCACAAATACTACTTCCACCCCCTGCGCCTCGACCTCTTCGCCCTCCCGCGCACGGACATCGGCACCCCCGTCAACCTGGGCGGCCGCTTCGACGAGCGCTGGTTCGTGCCCGAAAGCAGCACCGTCTCGCCGGATGGCGACACACTCACGCTCACCGGCTCCACCGGCAGGACGACTCAGGCTGAGGTACGCGTGCCCACACCCGGCGCGGCTTTAGTGACCGCAGCCATCGAGTACCGCGCTCAAGGCGACCACGCGAGCGCCTTCCTCACATGCCTTGACGCTGACGGGCGCGCCGTCGAAGCGACCGAGCCGACGATGCTCCCACCGGGCGATCAATGGGGAAGGTTGAGGTTAGCCGCGCTGTGCCCGGGCAACGCGCAGTCGGTAGTGCTGTCACTGCGTGCGCCTATGGAAGGAGGGGCCATGTTCCGAGTTCCGGAGGTATTTCGTGCCGACCTTCCGCCCGCTTCTCGGCAACAGTAAAAGAAACTGCGC
>DASTEB010000079.1:0-13125 GCA_035710025.1 Chloroflexia bacterium | reverse complement strand
GACCTCGTGACGCAGGTGCTGGCCGCGGCCGGGTACGAAGTGCGCGCCGCGCAGGACGGCCTTGAGGCGATGGACAGCCTCGCCGGCGGCTGTCCCGACCTCATCATCACCGACGTCAATATGCCCGTGATAGACGGCGGCACGCTGGTGGGCATCATGCGCGCCCGCGAGGAGACGAAAAACGCGCCCGTGCTGGGCATCACCGCGCTCACCGACCTGCGCCGCGCCAACGACGCTTATTTCACCGACGTTATCCACAAGCCCTTCGATATAGACGACCTTGTGCGCACCGTGGATCGCCTGCTGGAGCGCCCAACGCGCAGATAGGCCGCGCCTGCTGGTACTTCCGTACCGGATTGGCGCTGTGTAGTAAGTGCGGTCCGTGCCGGTAGTGTATGATAGGAACGTGGCCTCCCGCTGCTCTCAATCGTTGTACTCATTAAGGGGCCGGGCGTTCTCCGGTCCCACGTACGCATATCATGACCGGTGACACCCAGCAGCCTAGCCCGGAGCCGGGGCGCGAGCGCGCTTCCGGGGTGAGGCGCTTGCGCCCGCCCGCTGACGGCAGCCCTCGACTGCGCGCCCCCGCCCGCTTCCCTCGCCCGCGCCGTCTCTATACGACGCGGCCGCTTTCGCGCGCCCGCCTGGCCGTGCCCCGGTATGAGCCGGTCAAGGCCCGCGTTGCCTTCGCGGGCGAACCTGTGCGCGCCCGCGTGGCCGCCCGGATCCACCAGCGAGAGACGGGCGCGCTGCTCACCACCTGGCTGCCGCCCGCCTACCGCAAGCACAAGCGCGAGCACGAGCGGCGGCCCCTGTTCATGCTCAAGACCGCGAGGCGGCGCCGCGCCCGCTACAGCCTGAAGCGGGGCGGGTACTACAGCCTGCCCGGCGTGCGCAAGCCCCGTGCCGTGCCGCGCCCCGTTGCCTGGCTCGCCGCGCTGACGGGCGTGTTCTTCGTGCTCAACGCGCTCGTGCTGGCGGCCGCCGGGTTCGGCGCGTGGGTCGGCTACGAGTACTTCACCAAGGGCCTCCCCTCGGTGGACAACCTCCAGGCCATCGAGTTCGAGGCCACCCGCATCTACGACCGCTACGGCAAGCTGCTGTACGAGATGTGGGACCCCAACGAGGGCAAGCGCGTCTACACCAACCTCGACGACATGCCCCGCTCGCTCATCGAGGCGACGATTGCCACCGAGGACCGCTCGTTCGAGAAGAACGCGGGCGTGGACCCCATCGGCATCATCCGCGCGGCCTACATCAACATCACCAATCAAGGCTCCTCGGGCGGCTCGACCATCACGCAGCAAGTAGTGCGCCGCGTGCTGCTGCCCGAGGGCGACGAGCGCACATGGCAGCGCAAGATACGCGAGGCCATCCTGGCCCTGCGCATGACCGAGAAGTACTCCAAGGAGAAGATCCTCGAGATCTACCTGAACGAGATACCCTACGGCTCGCTCTCCTACGGCGTGGCTGCTGCCGCCGACGTCTACTTCGGTAAGAAGGTAAAAGACCTCACCCTGGCCGAGTCGGCCATGCTGGCGGGCCTGCCCCAGTCGCCCGGCCTGTACGACCCCAACATCAACTTCGACCTTGCCCGCGCCCGCCAGCGCATCGTGCTCGACCTGATGGTGGCGGACGGTTACATCACCGACGCCGAGGCCGACACCGCCTACGCCGTGGACGTGCGCCCGGTGGCCCGGCCCGCCAACGTGCCGAAAGCCGCGCCCCACTTCGTGCAGTACGTTCGCGCCGTGCTCGAAGAGCAGTACGGCTACGACGTGGCCAACCGCGGCGGCCTCAAAGTGATCACCACCGTCGACCTCGATATGCAGGCGGAGGCGCAGCGTATCGCCGCGCAGCAGATCGAGAACCTGCGCCGCATGAGGGCGTCGAACGCAGCGCTCGTGGCCCTCAACTCCCGCACAGGCGAGATCCTCGCGCTGGTGGGGTCGGTGGACTACACCGAGCCGGTGTTCGGCGAGGTGAACGTGGCGGTGGCTCTGCGCCAGCCGGGGTCGTCGTTCAAGCCGCTGACCTACGCCGCGGCGCTTCAGCGGGGCGACTTCACGCCCCTGACGGTGCTGGCCGACCTTCCCGCAAAGTTCGCGGGCGAGGCGGCCAACCGCATGTACATCCCGCAGAATTACGACGGGCGCTTCCACGGCGCGGTCACCGTGCGCTCGGCCCTCGCCAACTCGTACAACATCCCGGCGGTGAAGGTGCTGGAGGCCGTCGGCGTGCCCCAGGTGATCAAGCAGGCGCACCGCATGGGCATCAGCACGCTGAACGACCCCTCGCGCTACGGCCTTGCCCTCACGCTGGGCGGCGGCGAGGTCACGCTGCTCGACCTGACCTCGGCGTACAGCACGTTCGCCAACTACGGCTACCACGTGCCCGCCACCCCGTTCCTCAAGATCGTGGACCGCAACGGGCGCACCCTGTACGAGCTTGACCGCGAGCGCCCCGACGGAAACCAGGTGCTCGACCGCGGCGTGGCTTACCAGATCACCGACATCCTGTCGGACAACCAGGCGCGCACGCCCGTGTTCGGCCCCAACTCGCCCCTCAAGATCGACGGCCTGCAGGCCGCGGCCAAGACCGGCACCACCAACGACTGGAAAGACTCGTGGACCATGGGCTACACCCGCGCTCTGGCCGTGGGCGTGTGGGTGGGCAACAACGACAACCGAGAGATGGCCCACGTGGCGGGCGCGATAGGCGCGGCGCCCATCTGGCACGACTTCATCGAGACGGTGTACAAGAACCCGAAACTGAAGCAGGTACTGCTCAAGCCGGGCGAGGCCGAGGTGCCCGAGAAGTTCTACGTGCCGGTGGGCATGGTGCGCCGCCCGGTGTGCGCCGTGTCGGGCATGGCCCCCACCGACGCCTGCACGCAGGTGAAGTACGAATGGTTCACCCTGAACAACGCCCCGCAGGACCCTTGCACCTGGCACCGCTGGGTGCCTGTCACGCTGTCTAACGGCGGGGCTACGGTGGCGGGCGAGGGCGTGCCGGCCAGCGACACCATCATGCGCTCGTACGTCGTGCCCCCGCCCGAGCTGCGCCCTTATATCGGCAACGGCCCGCCCGCCGAGACCCTCACGATAACCAACACCGCCGCCGCGCCCCAGGCCCTGCCCACCCCCGTGCTTGAGGAGCCGCCCGGCATCCCGACCATCGTTCCGGTCGGCACCGGAGCCGCGCCGGTGGGCAGTCCGGCGGGCGCTCGGCAGGGCGAGCCGCTCGACTTCGAGCCGATACCGGGCCTTGAGTTCGGCATCGACTCCCCGCAGCCCGGCGAGGTGGTGAGCGGCCTCGTGGTGGTGGCTGGGCGCGCTTCGGCCGACGACTTCGCGAGCTACCGCCTGGAATACGACGGGCCGGGCGGCACGCGCACCGTGGTCGAGTCGCCCCTGCCTCCTGTGCTGGGCACGCTGGGCGTGTGGGACACGGGCGGGCTGGCGCACGGCTCGTACACCCTGCGCCTCAGCCTGTGGACAAAGTCAGGGCAGGCGGTGCGCCGCGAGGTACCGGTGCGCGTGGGCACGGCGCGGCCCGCGGCGCTGCTCCTGTCGCCCTCCGACGGGCAGGCCGTGTACGAGAACGAAGCGCTCAACATAGACGTGTGGGCCGACGGGGGCGGCGCGCCGGTCGCAGGGGTCGAGGTGTACGTGGACGGCAGGCGCATCGCCTCGCTCACTTCGCCGCCCTGGTCGGTGCGGTGGGGGGTCATTTCGGGCACGCACGAGATCGAGGCGCGCATCTACACGGCGGCGGGCGAGCAGGCGTCGTCGGGTGTGGTGCGCGTGACCTCGCAGGGCACCCGGCCCACGCCCACGCCGACCCCGGCGCCCATCCTGTGGATCAGCAACCTGACCATGTACAAAGAGATGCCGCCCGGCGTGCATGACGTGTGGATTGAGGTGCCCGCGAACTCGGCCGTGCACCACGTCGACATATACATCGACGGTTACCCGGCGGGCTTCGCTACCGGGCCGGGCTTCCGCTATAACCCGGACTGGACGCCAACGCCGGCGCCCACCAATACACCCGAGCCGACCGCCACGCTCGACCCCTTCGCCGCCGCCACGGCCACCGTCGCCCAGGCCACGGCCGAAGCGGAGCAGACCCGAGCGGCCCGCGCCCAGCAGACCCGCTCGGCTCGCGCCGCCGCTACCTCGACCGCCGTCACAGCGGCTGCTCAGGCCACCGCCGCCTCCGCCAACGCCACCGCCAGCGTGGTGCTCGCCACCACCTCGCCCACGCCGACCGACACGCCCCAGCCCACGGCCACCCCCACCTTCGTGGTACACGAGAAGCTGCCCGACCCCATGCTGGGCGACTATGTGGCGAAGGTCGACTTCCCCGTAGGCCGCCACCGCGTCACCGCCATAGGTTACGACCAGTTCAACCGCGAGGTCGGCCGGGACGAAGCGTGGGTTGTGGTGAAGTAAGGGTTGGTGGCCGAAGTCTGGCGTAGCCACCTGCTATAATTGGAGCAGAGTGATAGAGGGAGCCTATCCAGGGATTGAGGCTACAACATGAATGCTGGCGAATTGATAACTAGAGATCCCGAAATAATGAGCGGCACGCCCGTTTTCAAGGGCACCCGCGTGCCGATCAAGACGCTCATTGACTACCTGGAAGCAGGCCAAACGCTTGACGATTTCTTAGAGTCATTCCCGACTGTCGACCGCGAGCAAGCCACTGCACTGCTCGAACTCGCAAAGCACTACCTCGTGTCACAGGCGATATGAAGGTCTTGCTGGACGAGAATCTGCCCCAGCAATTCAGGCACCGCTTCACTGACCACGATGTAGCGACGGTGCCCCGGATGGGATGGGCAGGCACGTCCAATGGTGAATTGCTGGACTTAGCTGAAGCGCACGGGTTTGAGGTATTCGTGACGGCTGATCAGGGTCTGCAGTATCAGCAGAACCTCACAAAGCGAAATATCGCCTTTGTTGTGCTCGCTAGCCGAGACAACCGGATCGAGTCACTAGACCCGCTTGTACCTGCAATTCTGCGAGCCCTGAGCAGTGTGCAACCTGGGGAAGTCGTGGTTATCAGCGCTGAACCTTCGTAAGCCTCGCCATGTACCTGATATAATCCCGCCATGACCCCCGCACTCCCAATCGACGTAGACGACTACATCGCGCAGGCCCCGGATGAATTGCAGCCCCGGCTGCAACAACTCCGGTCCGCTATCATGGCTGCCGCCCCCGGCGCAAAGGAGCGCATCAGCTACGGGATACCTTACTACGAGTACATGGGCCGCCTGATCTACTTCCAGCTCTGGAAGAAGCACATCGGCCTGTACGCGCTCACCACCCCCGTCCTCGCGGAGCACAAAGAGGAGTTGAAGGGTCGCCTGATGCCCAAGGGGACTGTCCGCCTGCCTCTGGACGAAGAGCTACCCGTTGACCTGGTGACCCGGCTGGTCAAGGCACAAGCCCGGGAGAACGAGAAAGCTGAAATGGTGACATAACACTTCCCGGGCCAGATTGCCCGGGAAGCGGATTATGTTGCACTGGACTGCGGCTCTCAGTCTCCCAGGTACGTGTTGTAGAACGTGATCATCCTCTGCGTGTATTCCTCCTTGTTGTTCGTGTAGGCGTGAACGTGTCCTTCGCCCGGCGCGAGCCATAGCGTATAGTTCGGGTTGCCTCTGGCCGCCTCTTGCAGCGCGTAGGCCTCGGTTACGGGTATGGTCTTGTCGCCGTCGCGGCTGTGGATGTGTAGTACCGGCCTGTCGCCCATGCGCGCCATGCTCTCGGTAGTCACGGCGGGCGAGAAGTCCAGTCCGTACAGCAGCCCGGCCATTGAGATGATCCCCGGGTTGAAGAAGCGCGGCAGGCCGCTTTCCCTGGGCAGTACGTCGTCAATCAGCTCGGGCAGATTGGCGTAGGGCGCGTCCACCACCAGGGCTTTGATTTCGGGGTGTTCGGGCGCGGCGAGCAGCGACGTGCCCGCGCCCATCGACACGGCGTAGGTGCCGAACTCGGTGTAGCCCCTGCTCTTGAGGAAGTCGAGCGCCCCGGTGATATCACGCGTCTCCCACGGGCCGAGCGAGTAGCGGTCGCCCTCCGACAGCCCATGAGCGCGGAAGTCGAACATGAGCACGTCGTACCCGTTCTGCTCGAACAGCGCCGCCTTCTCAAGGTACGCCTCGTCAAGGTCGCGGGCCATGCCGCGCCCGTGCATCATGACGATCACCTTGTCGCCCCGCGAGTCGATCAGCCATCCGCTCAGCAACAGGCCGTCGCCCGCGCTGCGGAAAGCCACGTCTTCGTACTTCAGCCCGTAGCTCGCCGGGTTACCGGCAGGGAGCTTGTGGTCGGGCTGCGAAAGCTTGTTGGCGACATAGGCCGACACGCCGAAATATGCCACTACCATAAGAGTGGCGAGCACGGCGGCGGCGATTCCCGCGATACGGCCGAGCCCGATCCTGGGCCTTGCCCGGCCCGCCAGCCGCGCACCGGCAGCATTGACACTCATCTCGGTCTCCTTCCGACAACGAGGTCGCTGCTCCTCTGCGGCAAGAGCGCAAGTCTCGCTCTTTCTATCTTGTGGCTACACTGTACCGCCGGCGGCTGGTGCGCGCATCGGTGTTTCTACCTATTGTAAGCAGATCACCGCTAAGTTGATGGATAGGCTCGCTTCGGCGCGGTTGCTTCGGCGCGGCCGCGGGCATCGTCTGCCGCCCCTGAGAGCACCCGCCTCAGCCCCAACGTGACGAACCGCCCGAACACCGTGCCCCCCGCGATACCCCCGGCGAGGTAAGCCCCGATCCAGATGTAGGGCCACGCGGCCCTGTCGAGCAGGCCGCCGAACGCCCCCATCACCAGGGCCGCAGCCGCGCAAGCGCTCGCCGCCCCCAGTACCGCGCCCGTCGCGGCGGGTCTGGCCCAATCGCGCCAACCCCGCCCGGGCACGGCCCAGCTTCTCAGCACGGCCCACTGCCCCAGCGCGGTCACCAGCCCCACGAACACCGCGCCCGCCGCTCCCTGCAGCGGCACCGCCACCCTGTACAGTGCCACGTTGTTGAGGAGGGTATACATCGCGAGCCCGCCCAGCAGCCCCGCGGCGGTCGAGCCTGCCATCGTGGCGGGGACGAGGCGGCCCGCGCCGCGCACGCGCCCGCGCAGGGCAAACCACTGCAGCCCGGATGCCAGCAAGCCCGCCGCTGCGCCGACCGCAGACCCGAGGGCCAGCGAGCGCACCAGCCGCACGTGCGGTCCGAACAACAGCTCGGAGATCGACTCGACCACCACCCATGCCAGCGCGGCCGACACGCCGAACCAGCCGGTCAGCACCCGGCGCTCGTGCTCGCTGTCGAAGGGGGCGGCTCGCTCTGCGCGCATCGCGGCTACCTCCAGTGCTCCCGGGCGAACTGCCGGGCCGAGTCGGCCATGTGACTGCCCGTGTACACGTGCCACACGCTGCCCAGGTCGAGGTACTCTGACATGTGCTCGATCTGGCAGGGCAGCGACCCGCACGATGGGTAGGCAGATTCGGGCGGCGTGTCGGCCTGCGAGTAAATCGGGTTGGGGTCGTTGGGCACGCCGGGCAGGGGGTCGTAGCCCACGATGTCCTGCACGGTGTCTACCGTCAGCATGGCGATGCCCGCCGCGCCGGCCCACGCGCCGATGCCCGGTTCCACGTCGGTCTTCATCGAGCCTGCCTGGAAGCCGCTGAGCAGGTCATCCCCGGTGAACGGGGGCTGGTAGCCTAGCGGCGAGTCGACCGTCAACACGCTGCGTATGCGCCCGTCGAAGGATACCTCACCGCGCATCGCCTGGCTCAGATAGGTGAACACGGCCGCGCCGCCTGCGCTGGTGCCCAGCAGGTGAACGTCGCCGCCCACCCCGTTCTCGCCGAGGGCGTGCGCGATGCCGATCGCCCCCGCAGCCGCGCTCTCCGACATGATGAAGTGGGCGTGCCCGGCGGCCCACTCGTCAAAGGATACGGCCGGTATGGGGCCTGCGGCATCTTCGTACAGGTCGCGCAATTCGGCGTAATACTCGCCCCAGTCTTCGGGGCCTGCGCCGCCGCACTCGCCCGGAGCCGCCACGCACCCGTTCACGAAGTAGAAATGTGCGTCGAGCAGCGGTGGGCGGGCGAGGGCGGTTACAGCCGGGGCCGTGCCCGTCTCGCGCAGCGCCTCGATGTAGCGGCCGGTCCTGGCTTCCTGCAGCGAGAGCGACAGTTCGACAAGCATCAGCGGCAGGACGATGCAGGCAACCACGATGGCCGTGCCTGTGAGGTTACTCGCCAGCCTGCCGGGTGCCCACGACGCGCGGCGGCGCGCCCCGGTCGCCTCCCATGCCCGGGCAAGTCCTTGCCGCTCAACCAGTCGAATGCTCCGTTCCATCCTCTACTCAATATTCGCGGCGGCGGGCCTCGGCGTTTCACCGGCGCGCCGGGTAAAGTCGCCTCACTCGGGGCGCACCATGGTGCCCAGTAACAGTGTGTCTATCACCGACTCCAGCCACTCTTCGTCCTCGGGGTAGCCCGAGATGTGCCGGGCGAACATCGACCCGGAGAGCATCTGCACCGCCAGCGGGACGGAGATGTCAGCTTTCACCTCACCACGGTCTATGGCCCGGCGAAATACCCGGCCCATAATCTCCATGCGAGGAAGTATCACCTTGCGCCGGAACAGGTCGAGCAATTCGGGATCGTCGCGCTCCTTGACCAGCAGCGTGCCCATCATGGAGAAGGCGATGCCGTTGTGGAAGATCGCGAATGCCTGGTGCATCACATCAAGCAGATCGGCGCGTACGCTACCCGAGTCGGGCGGCAGCTCGATGGTATCGGCGATAGAGAGCACCGCCGCCACCACCAGCTCACGCTTGTTGGGGTAGCGGCGGTAGATGGTCGTCTTGCCGACCCCGGCCGCGGCCGCGACGCTCTCGATGGACATCGCGTCGTAGCCCTGCTCAACAAGAAGGCGGAGCGTGGTAGCGAGGATGGCGCGGTCGGCCTCCGGGCTGCGAGGCCGGCCGGCGCTGCGCGGTGTGTCAATGGACGTGGATGCCACTTCACGCTCTCCTGCGGTGTAACGCAAAGTTTTCCTGTATACGTAACGCTACCGTATCGTTATTATATTAGAGTGGAAAAGGCGCTGTCATCGGTCGAAAGTAGGAGAAACCGGGAACGCGGCAAGCGGCAGCCGCATACAACACACCGGGGCTGGAGCGCAGAGAGCTATTACCTTGCGTAATTATCGCAGACGCGTGTAACAGACCAGGCGAACGGCAGTAAACGCCCGGTGACAAATCGGGGTAGTGTGAGTGTGAAAGGGCGTGTGCCAAGAGCGCGCGGACGGTGTATCATCCCGGCGTATACTTTTCCTGCAGGTATCATACCGGTAGGGTATAGCCTGCGAAAATCAAGGTCGTGCCACGCCCCAGTAAGGAGCCAATGTTGAAGGTAACGCGCTCGAAATCCATCTTCGCCCGCCCGCTTTTGCTCAGAGTGCTATTTCTCATGCTGCTGCCCGTCGCGGGCATGGCCCTGTACATCTCGGCCAACCCGGCCCTTGCCGCGGGGCCTGTAGTGCTGATGAAGGACTACAAGTACCAGGCCCAGGTGGTCCATATCGACGTGGGCGAATCGGTCACCTGGCCCAACCAGGACGACGAGCCCCACAACATCGCCATCCTCGAGGGGCCTGAGCTGAACGTGTCGCCCGAGATCGAGAAGGGCGAGACATGGTCCATGACGTTCAAGTACCCGGGCAAGTACCACTACTTCTGCGAGTGGCACCCGTGGATGGTGGGCGACGTGGTCGTGGGCGGCTCGCAGTCCACCGAGCCGGTGAACCAGGAGACCACGACGTTCAATGAGACCGGCAAGACCATCCGCGGCATCTTCCGCAAGTACTGGAACGAGCGCGGCGGCCTCGCCCAGCAGGGTTTCCCCATATCCGAAGAGATGCAGGAGAAGTCGGACACCGACGGCAAGTATTACACGGTGCAATACTTCGAGCGCGCCGTGTTCGAGTACCACCCAGAGAACGATCCGCCTAATGACGTGCTCCTATCGCTGCTCGGCGTGTTCCGCTACAACGAGAAGTACCCCGACGGCGCGCCCGGCCAGAAGGCTAGCACCCAGAACGCATACAGGTTCCCCGAGACGGGCAAGACGCTCGGCGGCAAGTTCCGCGAGTACTGGAACACCCACGGCGGATTGGCCCAGCAGGGCTTCCCCATCTCCGACGAGTTCATGGAGAAGTCTGACCTCGACGGCAAGACCTACCTCGTGCAGTACTTCGAGCGGGCCGTGTTCGAGTATCACCCCGAGAACGAGCCACCCTACGACGTGCTCCTCTCGCAGCTCGGCAAGTTCCGCCACGACCGCACGGTCAAGGCGCCGAGGCCCGACGCGAACGGCATCCAGACTATCGGCATATCGGCCAACGACCGGCACTACCCGCTGCTCGCAGGGCCGCACGCCGCGCCGGGCGTGAACGTGTGGGTGTACGAGCACGACCCCAGGCCCGTTACGACCTGGACCAACGAGCTTGGCGTGCGCTTCGTGGTACACCAGTTCTCCTGGTACCACTTCGAGCGCGAGAAGGGCCGCTACAAGTGGGAGATCATAGACCGGGCGATCAACGACATGTCGAGGGCCGGGCTGAAGATCATCCTCCACCCGGTACATACGCCCGAGTGGCTGGCCGACGACCAGGGCCAGATGCGCGACCCGGCCGAGTTCGAGAAGATGATGCGCACCGTGGCCGCCCGCTACAGGGGCAAGGTGGTGGGCTACCAGATCTGGAACGAGCCCAACCTGGCCCGCGAGGTGGGCAAGTACGTCATCTCGGCCCGCTACGCCGAGATCCTCAAGGCGGGCTACAGGGGCGTGAAGGCGGCAGACCCCCGCGCCGTGATCATCACAGCCGCGCTCACGCCCACCGGCGTGAACGACCCGGAGATCGCAGTGGACGACGTGACGTTCCTGCGCCGCATGTACGCCTACAACGGCGGCGAGCTAAAGGGCTACTTCGACGTGCTTGGAGCGCATCCCGGCTCGAACGCCAACCCGCCCGACACGATGTGGCCCGACAAGCCCGGACCGGGGCCGGGCTGGAACAACCACGCCAGCTTCTACTTCCGGCGCATCGAGCAGCTGCGGCAGGTTATGCTGGAGAACGGCGACGCGCAGAAGCAGATGTGGCTCACCGAGTTCGGCTGGGCGAGCACCAACAAACCGGCTCCCGGCTACGAGTACGCCTCGCAGACCAGCGAGGCGGAGCAGGCCGACTACATCGGGCGGGCGTTCCGCATGGGCCGCGACCAGTACCCCTGGATGGGGCCGATGGTGCTGTTCCAGCTGAACCTGGCGCTGCCCCACATCTCGACCGACCCCAACGACGAGCGCATAGCCTGGGGTCTCATCCGCCGCGACGGCACCAAGCGCCCCGCATTCACCGCCGTACAGCAGTACGCGAAGGAGTGGAATGCGGCCAACAGGTAGATCGGAGATAAGAACAGTACGGGGTGGCGGGCGCAGAGCCTGCCACCCCTTCTTGCGCTCCGCGCCGCCCGCTCCCTGCCGGGACGCTGCTCGCTCCGCATGACCACTGGCTGCGGGGGCTAGTACAAACCGACTAACCTTTTGCGCCGCCCCGACACGGGAAAATCGGCTATAATGGCGGTTGTTTGCAGGCCTTTTCGCACCCCTCGGAAGGAGCTTCTCTGGCCATGTACCAGCCCCCCGTGTCTGCCGCACCGGTCGACCCCATCATCTCGCGCCTTCGCCCCCGCACCGTCACCGAGGTGCTGGACCAGGCATTCCGGCTGTACCGCAGGCACTTCCTCACCTTCATCGCAATCATCGCCATCGTGCATGTGCCTCTGCAGCTCGTGCAGCAGCTTATCACCGCCGTCATGACGGGCGATATGCTGAACTCGCTCTATACTATCGATTCCAGCACGTACAACCCCGAGACCTATAACGAGTTCTTCACCTACTGGGGCGTCGGACAGGGGGTCGTGTGGCTGGCAGGCATACTGTACTGGCTGCTCCAGCAGTTGAGCCAGGGCGCGCTCACCGCGGCTGTGGCCGACAGCCACCTCGACAAGCCCGTAAGCTTCGGCGGCGCATACCGGGCCATGCTGCCCCACGCCTGGCGGCTGATCGGCCTCATGTTCGTGCAGCTCGGCATCATCCTGCTGATTTTCGTGCCAATCATCCTGTGTTTCGCTCTGGCGATCGGGGTCAGCGTCGGTTCGGCGCTGGGCAGCAGCGGAGATGCGGGAGGCGTGGTCGGTCTTATGTGTGGGTCGTTCCTCCTGCTCATCCCTGCCTTCGGCGTGCTGGCCTACGTGATGACCCGCCTGAGCGTGGCGGTGCCCGCGCTGATCGTGGAGAGCCTGGGGCCGGTGGAGTCGGTCAGGCGAAGCTGGCGGCTCGTGGAGGGCTACTGGTGGCGCACGTTCGGCCTTCAGGTCGTCCTCTACCTCATCTCGATGGTCGTGTCGGCGGGGCCTGCCGCGCTCATCGTGGGGATGATGGGCTTCATCACACCCGAGAACTTCGCGGTGCAGCAGGCGGTCGCGGGCGTGATTACCGTGTTCGTCACGCTGCTCTACATCCCGATACAGCTCGTGGCCGTCACGCTATACTACTTCGATCTGCGGGTGCGCAAGGAGGGCTACGACCTCGAGGCCGCCATGGACCAGCGCTACCCCACCGTCCCTACACCGGCGTGGGCGGGTGCAGGCTACGGCCAGCCCCAGTACAACCCCTACCCTCAACCATACCCGCAATACGGCCAGCCCACCCAGCCCACCGGCTATACCCCACCGCCGGGGTATACCCCTCCGCCCGACCTCGGCGCCCAGGGGCAGGGCTACGGCAATTACGGCCAGGGCGCCTACCAGCAGCCCGACCAGTACGGCAGCCAGGGCTACGGCAACTACGGCGGCTACGGCCCCCCCACCACACCCACCCTGCCGCCCGAGAGCGCACGGGTCGAGAGCGGCGCCGCGCCCGAGCCGCCTGAGCCGCCGCGCTACGACACCCCGCCCGAGACGCCCCGGTACGACGCGCTCTATACCCCGCAGTACCCCGTCGAACCGGAAGGCCCAGCGCAATCCCCGCCTGAGGACGCAA
>DASTEB010000078.1:0-8268 GCA_035710025.1 Chloroflexia bacterium | reverse complement strand
CCGACAAGTTCCTCTGGAGCGCCGACCAGGCCATCAGGGGTGCGTGCGAGGAGCTGGTCTCACGGAAGCAAGCGCCGGGAATCCTCGGACTGGAGCCTGAGATGCTCGAGGTCGAAGCGGAGCTTGAGGAGATGCCCCTCGGCGTGACAACGGTCGAGGAGTAGCGCCACGCCTACAGCGCTTCGTTCTCCAGCGCGAGCGCCTCGCGCAGCGTGTTGAGTGCGTTCTGCAGGGTGCGGTGTACCGTGCGCTCCGACCGCCCGACCTCCAGGGCGATGCGCTTCGCCGGTAGGTCCTGCCCGTAGCGCATCGCCAACAGCCGCCGCCAGTCGTCCGACAGCCGCCCGGCGAGTTCCTCCCACCCCTCGTGCTCATCGAGGCCGCTCGCCGCGTCTTGTGCCCCCTCCCTTTCGACGTGCGGCTCGTCGTCACCGTCCGGACCGCTCGCCAGCCGCACTGCCCGTTTGGCCGAGCGCAGGTTGTTGGCGTCGCGCACGTAATGGTACGCCCGCATCGACATCGCCGAGAGCATGTAGGGCACGAACGGTGCGCGATCGGGCTGCCAGCGGTCGAGCAGGTCGCAGAAGATGATGAACCCCTCCCCCTCAAGGTCGTCCGGCTCGATATGCGAGCCTGTGCGGTCAAGCTCCGCGGCCAGCCTGCGGGCAGGCCCGGTGGCCCGGCGGATCGCTTGCCTGTAGCGCAGGTAAAGCGCGTCGCGGGCCTCCCGGTCGCCCGCCTGCGCTGCCCGGGCAAGCGCGTCGCCCTCGAGTCGCTCCTGCTGTTGTCGGTCCTCTTCGTCCTGAGCGCTAATACCCTCTTCCACGGTGTTCCTCCCTTGCGATATGCGCGAACTGATGGGGTGTTCACGCACGATAATAGCGCGTATGTTCTGATTGCCGCATCGGAAGAGTGGGTGAAATTGCGCGGCCATGCTCGGCCTGTAGTGGAGGCGACGCGGACCGCCCACGGCGCAAACACAATTACTTGCTTCCCACGCCGCCTGGGTATAGAATGGGTCACTACAGGCACAATCCCGCGCGGTAAGAGGGCGCTTGCCGTGGACGGTGCGACCGGGGTCACGCTCCGTTCGTTAAATTGTGCGGGAGTATCGGACAGCGGGCGCGCGGCGGGCGGTGCCGCGTGCAAGAGGGAGTTCTTCAGGTGCCGCAGATTCAGTGGGTCTGGTCGCAGTTATCGTGGGGTACCATCCTCGATATTGCCGCGGTCAGCCTCATCTTCTACTGGCTGCTCACGGTCGTGCAGGGCACGCGGGCCGTGCAGCTTGTGCGCGGCATCATCATCCTGTGGCTCGCCTCGGCCTTCCTCTCCACCGTCTTCCAGCTCGACACCCTCACCTGGCTCATACGCAACTCAGGCCTCGCCCTGCTCGTCGCCATCCCCATCATCTTCCAGCCTGAGCTGCGCCGCGCGCTGGAGCAACTGGGGCGCACGGGCACATGGTTCAATCGGGGGGCGTTCGGGGGCAAGAAGGCGATCGAGGTGACCGTAGAGGAGGTCACGGCGGCCGCCGCCCAGCTCGCCCGCCAGAAGCACGGCGCGCTGATCGTGCTGGAACGGCAGACCGGCCTGCAGGATTACGCCGACCGGGGCGTGCTGGTCGATGCCGAGGTGTCGCGCCCGCTGCTCACCAGCATCTTCTACCCCAACTCGCCTATGCACGACGGCGCGGTGATCGTGCGCGGGGGCCGGGTGGTCGCGGCGGGCACCGTCCTCCCCCTGTCCGACAACATCCCCGACCCGCCGAATTACGGCACGCGCCACAGGGCGGCCATCGGCATCTCGGAGTTCTCCGACGCTATCGCCGTAGTGGTGAGCGAGGAGCGCGGCATCATCTCGGTGGCGGCGAACGGCCGCCTGGTGCGCAACCTCACCCCCGAGCGCCTGCGACGCCTGCTCTACGAGCTATTCCACCTCAAGCCGCCCGCCCCATCTCAGCAGGCCCCGGCCGAAACCCCTCAGGTATAGAAATCATCTCAAGGCAGGTACCCGCCAGACCAGACCTGACACCGCCATTTCTAGGAATGGGTACGCTCAGAAGTGCTGGACACCGTTTTGCAGGCGTTGGCCCGTGATCTGGAGGAGCGAGGAAAGTTAGACCCATCAGAGTGTTTTATCGACTGCAACTTCGCTGGCTTCGTGAAACGAGGGTGCATCGTCATCCTACTCCGTGCCTGTCTTTGGGGTGAGTCCTAGAAGCTACCTCACAAATATAACGCGAGTCATCCACATGGGTCACGCTCCGGCGAGCGAGTTCAAGTACTTGCATGTGCAGTGAGAATGGAACTTATGCGCTCCTGCATACAGCGCATATTGCCTTGTAACGCCGGACGGAACAAGGGAAAGAGCAGTGCAAGAGGCCAAGATGAGCGTATCGTTGCAGAAACCGTGACGATGGTGCCCGTGTCCTCGGACGCCAACTCGAACCGGGTCACAGTCACAGGTGGGGTGAGGGACCGCCAGGCGATGACTCGATCGATTTCAAATTCGACCAGTTCAGAGTCGAACGTCGTTCGCTCGCTGCGCACGGCGCGATACTGCCTGATGATGCTCCCCACTGCTAGCCCGCACTCATGCTCTTCAGAGCCAATCACGCCGCCGAGCCTCTCTACCCGCAGCAACTCAACCGGACCCGCATTGCACTCGTACCGAGGCATCTCCTCAACACGTCACAACAAGTTGAACACCTCGGATCGCGAGGCGTTGACGTAGAACTGGTGGTTAATGCTTGCCACGCGCGTCACTCCTTATTGGCTAAGTTCAACTTTATAGCTTGGTCTGACAGGAGTTGTTACGCAAACCAGTGTAGTAAACTCATGAGATGGCTTCTATCCCGCCCTCGGGCTTTTCTTCTTGCTGCTTGCCGCGGCTGCCTTCTCGGCCTTTTCGATGTGCGCGGTCTCGCCCTTCTCCCTCGCCATGCGCAGCATCTCGTTCTGCAGCACGGGGATGCGGTCGTTGTCCGGCTCAAGCCTGAGCAAGCGCCCATAAAGCCTCGCGGCCTGCCCGTACTCTCCAAGCGCCGTCAGCTGCCTGGCCAGCAGGTGGTGGCCTTCCACGTCTTCGGGCGCGAGCGCGAGTAGCTGGTGCAGCGCGGCGATGGCCTCCTCGGTGCGGCCCTCCTGTATGAACAGATCGGCCAGCGACCGCTCGCCTTCCACCGCGTCCTTCAGCTTGCCCGACTGCACATACATGTTGAGCAGCTGCTGCCGCGCGTCTATGTCGCGGGGCGCGATGCGCACGATGCGCTCGTAGATCTGGATGGCCTTGTCGTGCTGGCCCAGCGTGTAGTGCAGGTCGGCCGCCTTCTGGTAGGTGCTCATCGCGTCCTTGAGCAGCCCCGCCTTCAGTTGCAGCTCGGCCAGAGTGCCAAGCTCGCGCAGGCCGTACTCGGTCATACCCAGCTTGAGGTACATGTCGCTCAGCTTGCGGCGTACCGCCACGTTGTTCGGCGCCAACTTGGCCATGTGGCCCAGCGTCTCCAGCGTCTTCTCGTTGTCCCCCGCCTTCTGGAACAGCACCAGCAATTCGTTCAGCTCGGACAGCGCCTGGTTCAGCTGCCCCTGGCGGAAGTAGATGTCGGCAAGGCGCGTGTACACCGAGTAGTCGTTCGGCATCAACTCCTTGAGCGCCTTCAGCGCCTCCATCGCGCCGTCCCAGTCGTTCTGCGAAGCGTGCGCCTCGGCCAGCCCGTAGTAAAGCTGCAGCGGCTCGGCGATGCGGGTGAAGCCGTACTGCGGCCGGGGCGACTGGATCTGCAGCTCGCCCGTGGTGTGCGCCTCGGTGCCCAGGCCCGCGTGCGTCTTGAGGATGTCGAGCACGCGGCCGTACTGCTGGGCGGCCACCGCCCCGTCCTTCGCGGTCAAGGCGAGGTCGCCGCGGAACTGGCGCATGAGCACCTCGAGCAGCAGCCACGACTTGTCTATCTCGTTGGTCTCGGCCACCGACATGAGCAGGATGCCCTGGTCGAGCGCGTCGGCGGCGATGTCGTTCATGCCGTCGCGCCCCGCGAGCACCGCCAGACCGTAGTACACCGCGGGGACCGGCTTCTGCTTGACCGCGTTGTGCAATTCCTCCATGAACAGGCGGTCGTTACCCTTGTCGCGCTCCGCCCTCTCCAGCAGGCTCTCGAGGGCGTCCCACTGGGTCACGTCGTTGGTGTGAGTGAGCGTTATGTAAAGTCGAGCCAGCGCGGCGTCGTTGCCGGGATCCAGGTGCAGCGCCCGGCTCAATTCGGCCATCGCCTCCATGTGCTGCCCGAGTGCCAGCCTGTACGTGCCCACGGCGAGGGCTACGTCGGCCGAGTTGGGCATCGTTGCCTTGAGCGCCTCGGCCTCTTCCAGCGCGCGCTCGGGCTCGCCCCTGCTGTAGTGCCTCTCCGCCACTCCGAGCAGCGACCGCGCGGCCTCGTCCACCTTGCCCGCCGCCATGAGCAGGATGCCCATGCGCGTCTGGAATGTAGGGTTGTCGGGTTGAACATCCAGCATCCGGCGGCACACGTCGGCGGCGCTCTCGTGGTCGTCGCGGGCCACGTAGGTGTCCATGACGACCTGGTACTTGTCCATCGCCTCGGCGGCGCGGCCCACACTCAGGTATATGTCGCCCAGCATGATATGCACGGGCAGGTAGCCAGGATCGCCGCCTATCACCGCCATGCACGAGTCGATGGCCACGTCCCACTGCCCGCCCGCCATGGCCTGCTCGCCCTCGGCCAGCAGCCGCTGCACCGAAATGCTCTGCTGTTCGAGCGACTCGAGCACCTTCTCGGGCATCGAGGTGATCGTGTGCTGCAGCCCGCCGCTCGACTTCTGCGCGCCCATCGAGCCGGGCAGCGCGGTCGTGCCCGGCACCGGGGTAAATACGTGCGTGCCCTCGGCCGCAGGCATCATGGCGGTGCCTTCCTGCGCCGGCGCCTGCGCCATGGGCGCTACGGTCGCCGTGCCCGCCCCGCCCGAATGCCCTTGCGAGGTCGCCCGCAGGAACTCGGTGATCGAGCGCAGGCTGCTGCCGGTGTTGCGCATCATGGTGGTGGGCATATCGGCGGGCATCAGCGGTTGGCTCGACGTGGTATCGCCCAGCAGTTTGGTGCCGCCCTGCGTGCGCGACTGACCGTCGCCCAGGTCGAGGCGCGTGGCCTCCTGAGGCGCGGGCACCGGGCCGTTTGCCACTTTCGAAGGGTCGAGCAGATTGCTGCCCCGGCTTATGCCAAGCAGTTTGCTCTGGATGCTGCGGTTGTAAAGCTCGTCGGCCCGCCGCTCAAGCTCCGAAGTCATCGGGTGGTTGAAGCGGCGCTCCTTGAACAGGCTCACCAGGTTGGTATAGAGGGAGGACGCCCGGCCGGGGTTGTTGTCGGCCATGTGGGCGTTGGCCGTCGCCGTGTATAGCTCGATCAGCTCGTCGGCCTCGTTGCGCGTGATCTTGTTCAGGTCCACCAGCGCGATGGACCGCTCGAACGCCGCGGCCGCCCGCTGGTACATGCGTTGGGCCGTGTAGCACTGGCCCATCACGTAGCTGGCCGACATGGCGAACTCGGAGTCCTGCGATGCCCGCTCCAGGTACGGGATGGCGGCGTCAATTCGGCCCATCTGCTGGTTGAGCAGGCCCGCGCTGTAGAACACCGATGCGCGTTTGGCCCCGGCCTTGACCGCCTGGTCGTACAACTCGAGCGCTTCGCGGAACAGCCCCCTACTCTGCAGGTCGGTCGCCTTCTCCACCAGTTTGATCGCGTCGTGCGACTCTTCCTGAGACGACAGCAGGGCCGTGCCGGGCACAGCACCCGCCTTGCCTCCCGGCTCGGCTCCCGCGCCAAGCGACACGGTGCCGGCGGTCTGCGCGAGCCGCCTCTTTAGCTGGAACATCCAGCGGCGCACTTCGAGGTTGTCGCCGTCGAGCGTCTGGGCCGCCTCGGCGTGCGACTGCGCCTCGCCAAGCATCCCCTGTTCCAGCGCGATCTCAGACAGTGCGAGGTGCTCGGTCACCTGCCCGGCCCTGTCGCCCATATCGGTGAGCAGGTCAAGCAGGCGCGAGTGCACGTCGCGGTCTTTGGGCATGGCGCGCACGAGGTCGCGCAGGGCGCGTATGGCCTCGTGGTACTGGTTCTTGGCGGTATACAGGTCGGCGAGCTTGAGGTAGGCTTCCTTTGACCTGTCGTGTTGGCCCAGGGCGAGGTAGATCTCGGCGAGGCGGTTGAAGGCGAAGAGGTCGTCGGGGTCGGCCTTATATAGCGTCTCGTAGGACGACTGGGCCTGAGGCCATAGGCGAAGGCGGAACAGGCACTGGGCCATATTGCGCTGGGCGGTGCGGTCGTCGGGGAACTCGGCTAGGGCCCGTGCGTATTCCTTGTGTGCTCGCTCCCACTGGTTCGACCAGGCGAACTCATGAGCGCGCTTCATCGCGGTGTCGAAGATGGCCTTGTTGCCCGCCATAGTCATTCCTCGAAGGGAGGTGGAGTATAAGTACCCGGAGCCGCTCGCGTTGCCGCCCTGCCGCGCCGGACCTGACCGGGAGGCGCCGCGACGCCCGCCAACACACAAAAGAGCGGCAACAGAATGATGCTGCCGTGGCCTCAGTGTAGCACAAAAAAAGGCCCCTTCGGCCAAATATGGGACAAAGGGACCGTGCGTGTGGGAGAGAAGTACTGTAGGGTGGAGAGATGTTCGCGCCGGCCGTTGGCGCGTATGCCGGACCACTTATATAACCTATGGCCAGGTTGCAAAGCGATCGCCCGAGCGTGGCACGGGCACAAGGGCACAGCGCCGACAGGCAACCAGCCCGCGAAGCGGGCGTAAGAACTTAGCCCCGCGGCGTAAGCCCGGGGTAAGCCGCCATCTAAACAGACCCCAAGCCCGCGAAGCGGGCGACAGATGTCCGCACGACGCTACCTCATTGCCCCAGGTAGCGCTCGTCGTATTCGATGTCATGACGCTTGAGAAAGGCTACAAACTCCTCTTCGAAGGTGATCGTGCGGTGATTCTACTCTTGGTTGACGATGTATTTTTCCACGTCAGAGATGATGGTGCGGCTCACGCTAAAGGCTCCGTAGCCCCGCTGCCAGCCGAACTTACTGCTTTGGGGCCATCTCTTGTGTACCCAGCGCGAAGAGTTGGCTTTGATCTCTCGCACCGCCTCGGCCAGGGCCACGGTGGGTTGGAGGTGGAGGAGGAGGTGGACGTGGTCGGGCATGCCGTTTATGATGATCGCCTTACCGCCCATCTCGCGCACGATGCCCCCCATGTAGGCGTGTAAGTCGTCCTTCATGTCGGGGCTGATGAGCGGAGCGCGCTCCTTGGTGGCGAAGATGACGTGGGTGACGAGGTGGGTGAAGGTGTGGGTCATGGATGTATCTGTCGCCCCTTCGGGGCTTGGGGTTTGATTATGTGGCGGCTTACCCCGGGCTTGCGCCCGGGGCTAAGTTCTTACGCCGCTTCGCGGCTGGGTGCAGACAAACACCGTGACATGTTGGCCAAGGCTAAGGTCTCGCTCACTTCGCGGGGCCGGTCAACAGTATGAGTGCTCGCGAGCCATACAGACTTACCTAGTCCCGTTCCCCCGATTGAACTGCCGCCTCGGCGTGCCCGGATTGCGCACCGGACGCTGGTTGCCGCTGGTCTGCCCCGGCTCGCGGTGCACGAAGCGCGGGTCGGTGCGGCGCATGCGGTAGTCGGCCGCGGGCATGAATACGTGGCGGCACAGGTCGGGGTCGCACAGACGCGAGGCGATACGCGGGTCGATGCTGTCGAGGTCGCAATTCGACGTGATCACCGTGGGCAGGCGCAGGTTGTACCTGTAGTTGAATATCTGGTACAGCTTCTCCGCCGCCCAGGGCGTGGTCTGCTCGGCCCCAAGGTCGTCGATAATCAGCAGGTACACCGAGCGTATCTGCTCGAACCGCTCGTCGTATGACACCTGGCTGCCCGGCGCGTAGGCGGCCCGCAGGTTGTGCAGCAGGTCGGGCGCTACGGCGAAGTACACCTCCGAGCCGTGCCCCTGCACCACGTAGTTCGCGATGGCGGCGGCGAGGTGGGTCTTGCCGCACCCGTACCCGCCCAGCAGCACGAGCCACCCCTCGGGGTTGGTGGCGAAGTCGGTCGCCGCGTCGTATGCCTCGGCCACGCCCTGCACCTCGGGGTCGAATGTGAGGAACACCTTGGTCTGGAACGCGTCGAGGTTACTCAGGCGGTACAGGTCCTCCAGGTTGCGCTGCTCGGCGGCCTGCGTGCGGCACTCGCACGGGTAGGTCTTGCCGAA
>DASTEB010000077.1:0-5749 GCA_035710025.1 Chloroflexia bacterium | reverse complement strand
CTACATCAGCGCGATGGTGCCCCTCGACACGGTAGAGGCAGTGGCGGGGCTTGAGGGCGTACAGGCGGTCAGCCTGGACGAGGAGATCCCCCTCCCCGACCCTCGGCCGGATAGTTGATCGAGGCCGGGGCACCGTCCCTGCGCTCAGGCCAGGATGCCCAGCCGCCCCAGCGGGCCGAGCAGCTCGTCCTCTTCGTAGGCAAAGTGCGAAAGCAGCATGTCGCTAAGCTCGCCCGCCACGCCGCGCACGTCCTCCACGTTCGAGGGGTCGTTCATCATCGCCACCAGGGCGCGGTCGAGCCTGTCTATCTGCGCGGCTATCACTTCGTGCTCGGCGTGCAGTTGGTCGAGCACGGGGCTGAGAGCGCTTTCCCCGCGTCGCATGGTGGGGAATAGCTGGTAGTCCTCCAGGGTATGGTGCACGCTGACCACCCGGCAGTACTGCGAACAGAACGCGCCCAGGGTCCAGTAGTTCTGCCGCATCGCCATCCGGTTGAGCAGCGTGCGCGCCGCCGCGGGGTCCATCGCGCCCTCGGCCACCTGCTCCGCGGCCTCCCGCAGCGCGGCGAGCTCGGTGCGCAGGTGATCGTGTATCTGCAGCAGGGTCTCCTGGCTCCGACGGCCCGCCGGGCTTACCGGCTCGTCCGACGGCTGGGCAAGGTGCGGGCGCTTGTCCTCGTCGAGCGCGGCCGATACGGGTACGGGGTCTGTGCGCTCGGGTGCGGCGGGTGCGGTTGCCGTGACGGTTGGCCTGGGCGCCGGGTCGTCTGCCGCCGGGCGGTCGGGCTTCCCTTCCCTGCGCGCCCGCTCGACCGCCTCGCGCACGCCGGGAGCCACCTCCTCCGCGAAGCGCTGCAGGCTGCTCGCGTCATCGGGCCCGGCGAGCACGAACACGCTCATCCCCTGCTCCATCACTAGCTCGGTCAGTTGCTCGATCCACAGGCTCGGCGGGCCTTGCAGGTAACCGCTCTCGGTCCCGGCGAACTGCCCACTGATGTTGTATGCGCGCCGTATCGCCGATGGATCGCGCCCTGCTTCGGCCGCCGCTTCGTCTATGATGCGGATCATCTCGGGAAGGTCCGACGCGGGCGCGTAGCCGAGAGAGGGGATCCAACCATCGGCCAGCCGCCCGGTGAGGCGCAGCATCCGCGGCTTGTACGCGCCGAGCCAGATTCCTATGGGGTGCGGCGGGAAGGGACCGGGCCGGGCTCCGCGCAGTCGGTAGTGCTCGCCCTCGAAGGTCGCCGCCCGCCCGGGCGTCCACAGGGCGCGGATGACCTGGATGGCTTCCTCCAGCGCGTCGATAGATTCGCCGGGCGTGCGCCGCTGCCCGCCCATCGCTGCTACTCCGTCCCAGTACGCGCCGGTGCCCAGGCCCAGCTCCACCCGCCCGCCGCTCAGGATGTCGAGGCTGGCCGCGGCCCGGGCGAGCACCGCGGGAGGCCGCAAGGGCAGGTTGAGCACGTCGGGCACGAGGCGAATCCGCTCGGTCGCGGCGGCGAGGTTCGAGAGCAGCGTCCACGTGTCGAGGAAGCGCGACTGGTAGGGGTGGTCCTGTATCCCCACGAGGTCCAGCCCCAGCCTGTCGGCCAGGCGGGTCAATTCGACAAGCGCCTCTGCCTGCCCCGCGTCCGGTGTCGGGAAGAACCCGAACCACAACTCATGCCCGAGATCGCCCATGATGTGTCAGTCCTTTCAGCTATGTGCGTTGCATACAGTTTGCTTTTCTTGAGCAGGTAACGTACCCCTAGCACCCCGGCGCGGGTAGAACGCCCGGCGAATGAATTCGCGGGCTACACTTACGAAGTCCGGCCTGCGCCGGACTCCCTCTCCTCAGCACCGTGCCAATCAATGAGCACGCTCCCTCCCGCAGACGGCCGGCACGCAGCGCCCGGCATGAGCCCGCGAAGGCGGGCGTAGGAATGTAGCCCAGGGTAACACCCTGGGATGGTTCCCCCAAAACCACCGGCCCGCGAAGGCGGGCTGACGGTCCTGCCCGGTTGCCCGAACACGTGACTGCCCCTACTATTGGCCCCGCCCGGGCTTGCGCCCGGCGCGATTGTCCTGCGCCCGCCTGCGCGGGCTTGGGGTTAATTTTACGCCGCATCCCAGGGCTTGCGCCCTGGGCTATGCTATGCCGCCCGCCTGCGCGGGCTTTAGGCCGGGTACTATCGTGCCGGCCATCTTCGGGCAACACAGTGCTTGTCGATAACCGGTGGCCGGTGCGAGACAGTCCGGCGCAGGCCGGACTTCGTAAATGTAGCCCGCGAATTCATTCGCCGGGCGTTCTTGACGCGCCGCGCTGCCCGGGATAATTACTCCGACGGATCGCTCCTATTTCCCTTGCACCAAATCGCGCAGCGGCGCTATCACCTCTCCCGCGAAACGCTCGACCTGCGATGGGTCGGTGACGTGGCCGAAGCCGAGTATGAACTGGCGCACGCCCAGGTCTACCAGCGGGCGAAGGCGCTCGACCCACCGGGCGGCATCCTCTCGCGTCTCGGGCAGGCGCTCGTTCTCGATGGTGTAGCTCTGGCTCACGGCATTGGGGCCGCGCCCGGCATCGGCGGCGTGCCTGCGCACGATCTCCAGCTTGCGGCGGTATGACTCCAGGTCGATATCCTCTATCGTGCCGCCGTGGTACGAGTCCCAGATGTCGGCCTGCCGCCCGGCGAGGGGCAGCAGCAGTTTTTCGCCTCCGCCGCCGATCATGATGGGAGGGGGCGGGTCGTAGCGCGGCTCGCAGTAGGCTTTCTCGATGTGGAAGTGCTGCCCGTGGAAGGTCGGCGCGGGCTGGGCCCACATCAGGCGCATGATCTGCACAGCCTCCTCAAGCTGCTCGATGCGCTCGGGGGCGGGCGGGAAGTCATACCCATAGGCCGGGTACTCGGGCTCGCGCCAGCCCGCGCCGATGCCCATGATGAACCGTCCCTCGCTCAACACCTGCAGGGTTGAGGCCATCTTGGCGAGCAGCGCGGGGTTGCGGAACCCCACGCCCATCACGATGGGGCCGACCGACACGCCCGGGTAGCGCGCGGCAAGCCAGGTGAGCGCGGTCCAGCACTCGAGCCAGGCGTCCGAGGGGTCGCGGAAGGCGTAGAAGTGGTCCTGCACCCACATCGAGTCGAAGTGCCGCGCCACTACGGGCAGCACCTCCGGCTCCTCGTCCACGAGCAGCGGCACATGCTCGCGCCCGGGCACGCCCATGGCGATCATGAACCAGCCGAACTTCAGCGTGTGTGTCGCGTCCTGCTGCATGGGGCTCTCCTGTACGGGCGAACGTTGCGGCCAACGGTATATTATAGTGCGTCCGGGTCTGATGCGTGATGCGTGAGCTTACCCGTACCGGGTAGTGCGGAATAAGCCGTGGTGCTCAGGAGAGTTCACGTATCACGCATCACGTATCACAGGCTCCCGGCCCAATTCTTGCACCCCACACGTCTACTCCCACACAACACCCCGGAGGTATGCCGATATGACCGAGCTATCCATAATGATCGAGGGGCAGGACGGCGTCAACTGGTCCACCTGGAAGCGGCTGGTGGAGGAGGTCGAATCGCTCGGCTTTGCGGGCCTCTTCCGCTCGGACCACTACACCAACTCCTCACCGCCCGACAAGGACTCCCTGGAGATGGTGGTGTCGCTGGCGTACCTGGCCGACCACACGCAGCGCGTACACTTCGGGCCGATGGTCGCGCCCCTCTCCTTCCGCGAGCCGACCATGCTTGCCCGGCAGGCCGCCGCGATTGACGACCTGAGCGGCGGGCGCATGTTGATCGGGTTGGGCGCGGGCTGGCAGGAGCGCGAGCACGCCCACTTCGGGCACAACCTGGGCACGATGAAGGAGCGCATGGACCGCTTCGAAGAGGGCGTGCAGGTGGTGAGCCTGCTGCTCCAGAGCGACGAGCCTGTCAATTACGAGGGGCACTACTTCCGCCTGCAAGAGGCGATACTGCTGCCGCGCCCGCAGCGCCCGGGAGGCCCGCCCATCCTAATCGGCGGGAGCGGGCGCAAGCGCACCCTGCCGCTGGTCGCCCGGTACGCAAGCCAGTGGAACGCCATCAACCGTGGTGTGGACGACTTCAGGGATATGTCGTCGTACCTCGACGGCCTGATCCGGCAGGAGGGCAGGGAGCCGGACGACGTCAAGCGCTCAATCATGACCATGGTTATCTTCGGCCGCACTCGCGAGGACCTGCAAGCGCGCCTGGAGAAGCCGCCGTTCAACAACCCGCGCATAGCAGATAAGTCGCTGGACGAGAAGATAGCATTCTGGCGCGATGAGCGGCACGTGCTCATAGGCAACGGCGAGGAGATCGCGGCGCAGATCGCCCCGTACTCGGAGGCCGGGGTCGAGGAGATCATGACCCAGTGGTTCCACCTGGAGGACGTAGACGGCCTGCAACAGTACGCCGAGGACGTGCTGCCCCGGCTCGGCTAGCACGCAGCCGGGATAGGGGCAGGCAAACGGCTAGAATTGGGCAGGAACTTCACCGATTCCAACACTGTTTCTTAATCCGTCCGTTGTATACTACGACTGCGGCCCTGGACGCCGAGCTATTCGCTTACCGTCGTTCCGTTTCGGCGCGGCAGTGACGCTGCCAGGATAGCAATAACCAACCACTACTCTATACAAAGGGTGAGAGCCATGGAATACGCTCAGCACGACGCTCACCGTTCCGCACCGTCCTGGCCGCGCGCCCTGACCGGCCTCGCCCTGTGCGCCATCGCGGCCGT
Organism: Chloroflexia bacterium; assembly: GCA_035710025.1. Lineage (GTDB taxonomy): Bacteria > Chloroflexota > Chloroflexia > QHBQ01 > JADMIH01 > JADMIH01. The sequence goes on along the minus strand of DASTEB010000077.1, from coordinate 1,012 downwards.
CGCAGCGCTGCTCGTGCTGACCGGCAGTATCGGCACGGGCACACCAACCGCGGTCACGCAAAGCCCCGACGCCCGGAGCACTCTCATCGAGGCCGGCGCTCCGGCGGCAAACAGCCCGAAGCAGACAGCCCCGCAGTCGCCCGCTACCCTGCTCGCGCCCACGTCGTCGCCCGCGGCGGGTCCGCCGCCCGTGCGAACCGGCCTGACCACCGACGACTACGTCAACCTGAGAGAAGGCCCGGGCACCCGCTACCCTATCCTCAGCCAGCTCCCGGCCGACGCGCCCGCCCAGGTGCTCGAAGAGCAGGACGGGTGGTACCGCATTCAGACGCCGTGGGAGTCGTCCGGCTGGGTGGCGAGCCACCTGTTCGAGATCGCCCCGGACGTGCTGCAGGGGCAGCCGCCGCGCCTGGGCACCGCCGGAGCGGTCGGGCGCGTGAATCTGCGCTCAGGGCCCGGCACCGGGCACCCTACCATCGAAAAGCTGCGAGACGGCGCGGTGCTGGAGGTGCTGGCGCTCGAGGGCGACTGGTACAACGTACGCACGCCGCGAGGCACGGTGGGCTGGGTGTCGGCCGAGTACGCCGCCCTCGACTGGATACCCGACGTGTACGGAGGAAACGGCGCGCCCGCGGAGGCGGCCTCGAGCGACATAGTGCGGATCGCGGAGGAGTACCTGGGGGCGCGGTACGTATGGGGCGGGTCGTACCCGAGCGGCTTCGATTGCTCGGGCTTCACCTGGTACGTGTACCGCCAGGTCGGCGTGCGCATCCCCGCCGGGTCGGTGCAGCAGTTCGATTCGGACTACGGCCGGTACGTGCGCGGCATGGACTCCCTGCGCCCGGGCGACCTGGTGTTCTTCGAGCGCACCTCTGACGAATCGTTGATCAGCCACGTGGGCATCTACGCGGGCGGCGGCAAGATGATAGCGGCGCGCAGCGAGAGGCTGGGCGTGCGCTACGTCAGCATCATGGAGCCGTTCTGGAGCAGCCGCTTCGTGGGGGGCATCCGG
>DASTEB010000076.1:0-2556 GCA_035710025.1 Chloroflexia bacterium | reverse complement strand
CTCGACGGCAAGCTCCGAAAGGGCGATCTGTTGCTCGAGGATGGCGACGTCGGTGCCCGTTGCCCCGGCCTTGGCCTTGTCGAGCGCGGCCTGCGCTGCGGCGACCCCGGCCTCGGCCTCGCGAATCTCGTCCGGGGTAGCGCCCGCCCGCGCCTTGTCGAGCGATGCCCGCGCCTGCTTGACCTCTTCTTCAGCTACGCGAAGCTCCTCAACCGTTGGCCCCGCTTTGACCTTGCCCAGCGCCGCCTGTGCCTTGTCTACGTCGGCCTGTGCGGCAGTCACGGCTGCCGGGGTTCCGCCCGCGCGCAGGTCGGCCAGAGCGGACTTTGCCTGGTCGACCCCTGCTTGCGCCGCCGCGAGGTCTTCGAAGCGCGGGCCCGCGTTGAGGGCATCCAGCTTCGCCTGGGCCTGGTCGACGCCCGCCTGCGCTGCCGCGATGTCCTCGGCTGTCGGGCCTGCCCTCAGCTTGTCGAGCGCCGCTTGCGCCTCGCGTACCCTCGCGTCGGCCGAGGCAAGCTGCGCGATCTCGGTCTGTTTTGCCGCTTCGTAGTCCAGCACGGCCTGCTCGACACGCGCCTCGGCGTCCCGCACGTCGCGCAGAGCCTTCGACTCGCGGTTGCGGTCGTCGTCGTTCAGGTCCTCGGGATCGACCTGCGAGTTGTCGTACTTGATCTTGCCGTACACATCCTGCGCGTTCTGCAGGGCGTTTGACGCCTGCACCACGGCGAGGCGGGCTTGCTCTTTGGTGTTGGCGGCGGTCGAGGCGACCTGAGTGCGCGAAGCGGTGGCCTGGTCAACGGCAGCCTGAGCGGCGGCGACGTCCTGCTCGGTCGGTCCGGCTCTTACCTTGTCGAGGTTGGCCTGAGCCTGGTTTACCGCTGCCTGAGCGGCTGCGACGTCCTGCTCGATCGGCCCTGCGGCGAGGGCGTCGTACTTTGCCTGCGCTTCCCGCACTGCTGCTTCGGCCTGTGCGATCTGGTCGGGCGTGGCGGGGGCTTTCACCTGCTCTAGCTTTGCCTGCGCCTGCCGCAGCGTTGCCTCGGCCTGGGCGATGTCCTCCGGTGTCGCGCCCTTGCGAAGCTGGTCTAGGCGTGCCTGCGCCTGGTTCAGCACCGCCTGCGCTGCCGCGATGTCCTCCGAGCGGCTGCCGCTGCGCACGTTGTTCAGGCGCGCGGTCGCGGCGTTGAGGTCGGCGGCGGCTGCCTGCACGTCCTCGGGGCGGGCGCCCTCTTTGGCCTGCTGCAGCTTCAGCTTGCTGATCTCAAGCTGCGTCCGGGCCTCGGCAAGCTGCCGCTCCAGGTTGTCCATGTCGAGCACGGCCAGCACGTCACCGGCCTCAACCTGGTCGCCGGCCTTCGCATATACCTCGGCCACGCGCCCGGGCACCTTGAACGACAGCCGTGCCGAACTCTGGGCTTCCAGCTTGCCGGTTGTCTCGACTGTGGAGATGATGGTGTCGCGGCGGACGGTCGCCGTGTTGGGCGGGGGGCCGGGCCGCAGGAAGAACCACCACGCCGCGCCCAACGCCAGCAGAAGTACGAGCGCCGCCGGCAGCACGATGGGCAGGCGGCTGCGGCGAGGGCGCATCCCGGCAAGCTCGGCAGTCGACAACTCGCGGGCAAATCCGTTACCGCCCGCGCCGTTCGCGCCCTCGTGGCCGTTCAGGCTGCCCGGGGTCGTGTCAGTTCTTGTCGGGTCTTTCTGTACGTCTTTCATATTGCTGCTGCTCTCCAGTAATGTACCACTCTTTTGTGCCGTTCTGCTCGCTCCGTTATCTACAGGCCCGGAGACGCCCCGGTTTCGCTTCGCGGCTCTATTCGTACCGCAGCGCCTGGCTCACCTTCAGTCGTGCGGCACCGAGCGCGGGGCCGATGCTCGCGACGGCGGTGAGCGTGAGGGTGAAGAGGAACGCGCTACCCACCATCGCCAGCGGGAAGCTGAAGTCGAGGGGGAAGAGCACCTGCTCCATGAGCCACACGAGCCCGCGCGCCATCGGCCAGCCGAGTGCCAGCCCGAGCAAGTAGCCCATGCCGCCCATCGCCAGCGCCTCGGTAAGGAATACCTGCACCAGGTGCGTGTTCTGCCCGCCCACTGCGCGCATCACGCCGATCTCGCGGCGGCGTTCCAGCACGTTCAGCGTGAGCGTGTTCGCCACGCCTATCCCGCCGATCAGCGCGACGATAATAGTCATGGCGTAGAGCAGGATAGTGAGAATGCGGCTGGCCTCCATGCTGGCTTCCTCGTCGGCATAGGCGGCGAGCATCCCGGGCGAAAGGTCGCGGTACTTGCGCTCAAGGCGAGCAAGGGTCTGCTCGACGCTCTGTCCGTCGTGGGCGGTGAAGCGGACGGCGAAGAAGTCGGCGTTGTTCAGCCGGTTCATCAGGCGCGACGCCGTGTCGAGCGCGACGAACACCGTGCCGCGCGAGGACGACTGCAGCCCCTGGGCGTTGTCGTTCACCGTGCCGACGACCGTGAGCCAGGCGTTCTCCCCGCCCACCCGCAGCTCGATGCGGTCGCCGGGCTTGAGGCGGCGGTTCTCGGCCATGCGCGTGGAGA
>DASTEB010000075.1:0-3647 GCA_035710025.1 Chloroflexia bacterium | reverse complement strand
CGCGCGGGGCGCGTGTACGGGTCGCAGTAGCAGCCGCTTCCATCTTAGGTGCAGCCGCTGCCCTTGCTCGGGTGGCGCGGGGTGCCGCTTCACCCTCCACGACCTTGCCGTTGGCCGGCACGCGGGCCGCCTTCGCGCGAGCCGCGCCGTCAGGGCTGCGGCCGTTGCCGGTGCGCTCAAGCTCGATGTGCTCCTCCGACAGCACCTCAAGATCGTCGTCGCCCAGCATCTTGCCGCTCTTGTCGGTGCGCGGTATGCGGGCGATCGAGGCGACCTCGTCACCCTCCCGCATGTTCATCACAGCGACGCCCTGCGCCGGACGGCCCTTGTGCGGGATGTCGGCCGCGAAGATGCGGATCACCTGCCCGTTGGTCGAGATTACCACCAGGTCGTCGTCCGGGTTCACCACGCGGGCAATCGCCACCGGTCCACCCTTCGGGATGATAGTTATGGAGCGAACGCCGCCGCCCGCCCTGCCCTGCCGAGGGTAGTCCTTCAATTGGGTGCGCTTGCCCATGCCCTTAGTCGTCACCACGAGCATCGAAGCGATCGAGTTGGTATGGATCACGTCCATGCCCACTACGTAGTCGCCCTTGGCCAGGCGGATGGCCGCCACGCCCGCCGTGGCACGGCCCATCGGGCGCACCTGCTTCTCGGCGAAGCGGATAGCCTGGCCGTTGCGCGTGGCAACGATGATATCGCCGTTGCCGTGCGACAGGCGAGCGGCCGCAAGCTCGTCGCCCGACTCCAGGTTAAGGGCGATGATGCCTGTCGAGCGTACCGAGCTGTAGTCGCTCAGGGGCGTCTTCTTGATCTTGCCCTGCTTCGTCGCGAGGGCCAGGTAGTCGCCGTCGGCCTTGAAGTCGCGTATCGCTATCAGGCCTGTGACAAGCTCGTTCGGCTCAAGCGACACCAGGTTGACCAGCGGTAGGCCCTTGGCCTGCCTTGTCGCATCGGGCACCTCGTGCGCCTTCAGCGTGTACACTTTACCCCTGTTGGTCAGGAACAGCAGGCTGTCGAGCGTGTTGCACGTGATCATGTGCTGTACGGCGTCCATCTCGCGGGTGACCATGCCCAGGATGCCGCGTCCGCCGCGGTTCTGCCGCTTGTAGGTGTCGTGGGGCAGTCGCTTGATGTAGCCCCGGTCGGTGATAGTTACGAGCACCTGGATGTCGGGGATCAGGTCTTCCTCGCTGAACTCGGTGGACGAGGCCTCGACTATGCGCGTGCGGCGTGCATCGCCGTACTTGTCCTTGAGGTCCTTCAGGTCGGCCTTGATGAGGCTGAAGATCTTCTGCGGGTGGCCGAGCAGGTCCTCCAGGTAGGCGATCTCCTTGATCACCGATACGTACTCGTCCTCGATCTTCTTGCGCTCAAGGGCGGCAAGCCGGGCGAGCCGCATGTCGAGGATGGCCTGGGCCTGCACCTCGGACAGCTTGAACTTCTCGCGCAGGTTGCTCTTGGCGCTCTCCGTCGTCCGGCTGGCGCGTATGGCGGCTATCACCGCGTCGAGGTTATCGAGCGCTATCTTCAAGCCCTCGAGGATGTGGGCGCGCTCCTGGGCTTTCTTAAGCTCGTAGCGCGTGCGGCGGGTGATGACCGCGTGCCGCCAGTCAATGTAATACTGCAGCGACTTCTTGAGGGTGAGCACGCGCGGCTCGTTGCCGTTCACCAGGCCGACCATGTTCACCCCGAAGGTGGACTGCATGGCGGTGTGCTTGAACAGCAGGTTGAGCATCTTCTTGGGCTGGGCGTCTCGCTTGAGCTCGACCACCAGGCGCATGCCGTTCCGATCCGACTCGTCGCGCACCAGCGAAGCGCCGGGCAGCTTGTCGTCGTGGATAAGCTCGGCGATCTTCTCGTGCAGGGTGGCCTTATTCACCTGGAAGGGAAGCTCGGTAACGATGATGGAATAGCGGCCTGCCTTGCTCTCCTCGACGTAGGCCTTGGCGCGCATAACCACGCGGCCCTTGCCGGTGGCGTAGGCGTCGCGGATACCCTCAACGCCCATGATGATGCCGGCGGTCGGGAAGTCGGGACCGGGCACGAACTTCATCAGCTCTTCGACTGTGGCTTCGGGGTTGTCGATCAGGAAGGCGATGGCGTCGGCAAGCTCACCCAGGTTGTGCGGGGGGATATTGGTCGCCATGCCGACGGCGATGCCCGAAGCGCCGTTGAGCAGCATGTTGGGCAGGCGGCCGGGGAGGACTGTGGGCTCCTGGGTCTTCTCGTCGTAGTTGGGCTTGAAATCGACGGTGTCCTTGTCGATGTCGGCCAGCAGCTCTTCGGCGATGGTCTGGAGACGTGCTTCCGTATAACGCATGGCCGCGGGCGGGTCGCCGTCCACGCTGCCCCAGTTACCCTGGCCGTCCACGAGCGTGTAACGCAGGGAGAAGTCCTGGGCCATGCGGGCGAGGGCATCGTAGACAGATGCGTCGCCGTGCGGGTGGAACTCCTTGAGCACCTCGCCCACGATACCGGCCGACTTGCGGTAAGGGGTGTTGTGGCGCAGGCCCATGCGGTGCATGGCGTACAGGATGCGCCTCTGGACGGGCTTGAGTCCGTCGCGAACGTCGGGCAGGGCGCGCTGCACGATCACGCTCATGGCGTAATCGAGGTACGCCGACCGCATTTCGCTATCGAGATTGACTGGTCTGATTGTGCCTAATTCCATCAGGTTCCGGCTCCTCCAAATGCTCTACACTATCTACATTAATATAATGCGCGTACTGCCTATTATACCCGATTTACGCGCGGAATGCCACGTTTTACACATGGAAAATAGCAAATTCGTTCTAATAACTGAAGTATTCCGGCATGGCGACTCGTCTTACTGGCCGTGCCGGGCGGGCATATGAGATCAAGGAGGCGCTATGCCGGCAGTTTCATCATACCCCGCCAGCAGAGTGCGTACGCGCACCTCTCGTCCGCCCGTGTCTACCGCGAGGTAAAACGCTGAGGGCAGATTGTCCGACTCGCGCACCCACACGTCGGCGGTGATCTTACTGCCGGGCGGGAAGGCGTGGCGGGTGTCGGCGGGACCTTCGGAGGCGAAGCGCGCGGCGTCTACCTCGAAGCGCAGGTGGTGGAGAGGCGTGCTGCCCTCGGGCTCTAACGCGACTTGCTGCACGGTGCCGGGCACGGCGAAGCGTGCAAGGTGAGAGAGGACGAGGGGGTTTGCCGGGCCGATGTTGGTGGTAGCAGTGGACTGGCGCACCCAGCCGGGGTTGGCGTTGCGCCTCGACCACGTATCGGGGCCGATCACTACGTAGTCGCCCACCGAGATAACGTCGCTGGTGAGCGTGTAGTTCGACGGGAAGACGACGTCACCGCGCATGGTGATGGTCAGGGCGTTTGTCCTAGTTATTTCGGGCGAGGGGGCGGCGCCCTGCTCGTAGAAGCCCGCCTCAGCCACATAGCGCACGCTCTTCAGTCCGGCCATCGCCTCGGCCGAACGGTCCAGCAGCGCGGGCGGGTCGAGCGGCGGCAGCGTGACGGTGGGGGTGGCGAACACCTCTGCGAGGGGCGACTGCTCGCCCGACGCCCCGCCCAGTACTCCGAACAGCGCGAGCAGCACCGTTCCGAACATCACCACGGCGGCCAGCCCGACCGCGACCCCGCCCGCCCGTGTCCGCCCGGCGCGTGAT
>DASTEB010000074.1:0-2125 GCA_035710025.1 Chloroflexia bacterium | reverse complement strand
GCTTGTCATCCTCGCGGGGCAGCCCAACGTCGGCAAGTCGGTCCTGTTCAAGCGGCTCACCGGGCGCTACGCCACGGTGTCCAATTACCCCGGCACCACGGTAGAGGTCACCCGGGGTACGGCCGCGCTGGCAGGCCGGCGGCTGACGGTGGTCGACGCGCCGGGCATCAACAGCCTGCAGCCACTTACGCCGGACGAGGGAGTGACCCGCTCGCTCCTGCTGCGGCGCGACGCCGAGGCGGTTGTGCAGGTGGCCGACGCCAAGAACCTTTCCCGCGCCCTCTTCCTCACCCTGCAGTTCGCCGAGCTTGGCATCCCTATCGTGCTCGACCTCAACATGATGGACGAGGCCCACCGCCGCGGCGTCAGCGTGGACGCCGATCGGCTCGCTTCGCTGCTCGGGGTCGACGTGATTACGACCGTCGCCACCAGCGGCCACGGCATCGACGCGCTGGCCGAGGGGCTTTCGACAGCGCGCGTGCCCACCCTCAGGGCAACCTACAGCTCCGACATCGAATCCGCGGCCGCGGCTATCGAGACGCTTCTGCCTCCTGACCTCCCCGGCAAGCGATGGCACGCGCTGGCCCTGCTGGCGGGCGACCCTGCCCTGGAGCGCGACCTCGCCCTCAGCCCGGCGCGCGTGGAAGCCGTCGAGCGCGTGCGCGAGAACGCGCAGGCCGGGCAGCGCCGCTCGCTCTCCCAGACGATCACCCAGCAGCGCTGGGCCTCCATCGCCGAGGTCGCCGCCGAGGTGTACGCCTCCGCCCGGCGGCCCCGCACGTCCTTCGCCGAGCGCGCCGGGTGGTGGGCGGTGCACCCGCTGTGGGGCTGGCCCATCCTGGCGGGTGTGCTGTTCGTCGTGTACAAGCTTGTAGGCGAGCTTGGCGCGGGCACGCTGGTAGATTTCTTCGAGGGCACCGTGTTCGGCCAGTGGGTCAACCCCGCCGTCACGGGTCTGCTGACGTGGCTCGGCACGCCCGCGCTGCTCCTCGACTTCCTGGCGGGCGAGTACGGCCTGCTCACCGTCGGCCTGACATACGGCATCGGCATCGTGCTGCCCATCGTGAGCATCTTCTTCCTGGTGTTCGGCGTGCTGGAGGACTCTGGCTACCTGCCGCGCCTCGCCGTGATGCTCAACCGCACGTTCGCCCGCATCGGCCTGAACGGCAAGGCGGTGCTGCCCATGGTGCTCGGCCTGGGCTGCGTCACCATGGCCACCATGACCACCCGCGTGCTCGGCACCCGCAAAGAGCGCGTCATGGCGACGCTGCTGCTCGCCCTGAGCGTACCCTGCTCGGCGCAGCTTGGCGTGGTGCTCGCCATGGCGGGCGGCCTCAGCGCGGCCGCGGTACTCACCTGGGGCGGTGTGGTGCTGGGCGTGATGCTGCTGGTCGGCTGGCTGGCGGGCCGCCTCGTGCCGGGCGACGCCTCCGACTTCGTGATGGAGCTGCCGCCCCTGCGCCCGCCGCGCCTCGACAACCTGCTGGTCAAGACGCTGGCCCGCGTGGAGTGGTACCTCAAAGAGGTCATCCCGCTGTTCCTCATCGCCACGGCCGCGCTGTTCGTGCTGGCGCGCACCGGCATCCTCGACGGCATCGAATCGGCAATGTCGCCCCTCGTCGTGGGTTGGCTGGGCCTGCCGCCCGAGGCTTCGGGCGTGCTGCTGCTCGGCTTCCTGCGCCGCGACTACGGGGCGACCGGCCTGTTCGACATGTCGCGCAACGGTCTGCTCAGCCCCGACCAGGTGCTGGTCAGCCTGGTTGTGGTCACGCTGTTCGTGCCCTGCGTCGCCACGGTGATAATGATGGCAAAGGAGCACGGGGCGCGCACCGCAGCGGCCATCGTAGCGTTCGTGTTCCCGTTCGCGTTCCTTGTGGGCGGGCTGGTCCGCCTGATCGCGGGAGGGCTGTGATGCGCTGCGCGATGTGCGGCTTCGAGTTCGAGCAGACCGACCTGACCTGCCACGCGGCCTGCCCGCTCGGCTCGGCCTGCTCGGTCGTGTGCTGCCCGCGCTGCGGTTACTCCACCGTGGACCCCCGGCGAACGAGCCTCGCCAGCCGCGTGATGGGCCTGTTCAACCGCCGCTCTGAGGCCGTTGCCCCCCAACCCGAGGGCGCCGTGCCCC
>DASTEB010000073.1:0-2417 GCA_035710025.1 Chloroflexia bacterium | reverse complement strand
ACGATAGCTGACGGCCGCGGCACTTGATCATATGAGCCCACGCGAAATAAGGGAAGGTGTACGGGGGCCGGAAGTTACGCCGCCTAAAAGTCTCCCACGAGATGATTAAGAGAGATATCGTCATGAGCGTCCACATAAGCTACCACTTCAACTACCCCAAAGACCTTCGAGGTCTGGCTGCCGATATCAACACTTGGATCGGCTGTAATTTGTCGCCCTATGACGGGAATGAGCTAGACTCATACTACGCCCGCTTCCTCGGGATGGAGTTCTCGCTGAGGTCGGCGGAAGGTTATGTGAACGATGGTGAACTTGACTTAGAGAACTTCAGCTACCAGCTCGGGTTTAGAACCCCGGTCCCAGACGCTGGTATGCGACCGACACAACTGCCAGCAATCCTGGTCGTGGTCTATGCTCTCCATCACTCACTCGGCATTACGGGCATGCTCGTGTACGAGGTGGAATCATTGCTCGCCAGATATGTAGAGAGGGAGATCGACGGCTACGGGCGGCGACTGTTTGATGTTCTCTCAGAAACGCCTTTCATTAGTTTCCCGGCACATTTGAATATTGTCAGGAAGCGCCTTCGGGAGAGTTGGCAGAACTTCTACGGCGATAGCCCTGTCAGTCCTGAGGACTGATCCGGCACCGAGATCTATCTGTACCTGCCGCGCCTGAGCCGCCACACGACGCTTACCGGATACCTCCGGCGGCCTACGGGCCGGGCAAATTGAACCCATCGGGAGGATAGGGAGTCTTTAATTCAGGACGCGCATACAGGTTCGCAGTACGACAAAGACTAATGGCGTCTCACACCGAATTTCCGACAAAAGGAGGCGTAAATCCCCGGGACCTGTGCGTCACAAAAGAGAAAGTATAAAAGGAAACACATCAATAAATGGCTGACGCATTCACTACAAAATCGACCGGGAAACTCGACCTACGCCCGGGGCTTGAACCGCTTCGGCAATTCTCCAAGCGCACATTCAACCCACTCACGCTGCGCCTCGCGGGCAAGCGCTTCTTCCCGTTCGGGGTGCTGCACCACGTCGGGCGCAAGTCGGGCAAGCAGTACAAGACCCCTGTCGGCGCGGCTCCCGTGGCCGACGGCTTCGTAATCGCACTGACCTACGGCTCCGACACCGACTGGTCGCGCAACCTGCGCGCGGCGGGCAGCGCTACACTTGTCTATCAGGGCAGCGCCTACCGCGTGAGCGAGCCTGTAATCGTCGGCGAGGACGGGCGTGGAGCCTTCCCACTGTACCAGCGCGTGTTTCTCAACCTCATGCGCGTGGACAAGTACATGGAGGTCAAGGCCGAGCCCGCCGCTTGAGCCGCCACGCTACCCCCACCGGGTAGCCAACCATCTTGGCCACATCGCCCACCAGCCGGATCACCGGCACGAGCGCCAGCGCGTACAGCGCCTGGCCGGGCGGCAGGCCCTTCAACATCGGCAGCAGCCGCCGGTAAGGCCGGTAGGTGTACGCGGCGGCTGCCGCCCCAACCCCCAGCAACCCCAGCTTGCCCAACACCGTACGCCTGTTGGCCCACGCCCACAGAGCGACCAGCGGCCCCAGCTTGTACGTCGCGTAGCGGATGGCGTGCCGCTTGCGCCACAGGTCGGCTTTGCCGTCGCCGCGCGCGTATCGGTAGTACTGCACGTAGAACGAGCGCAGGTCGGGCCGCGGGCGGAAGTGGGCCACGGCGCCCGGCTCGAAGGCGAAGCGCTTGCCCCGGTCGCACAGCGCGAAATCGAACACGAGGTCTTCGCAGTAGTCCAACCACTCGGGATAGCCACCCGCATCGCGCCAGGCGTCCTTGCGAAACGCAATCGAGCGACTCGACGGCAGGAATGTCGCGGGGTCCACGTCATCCAGCGCGGGGAGCACCGTCGCGCCCATCGCCCGCTCGAACGGCGTGCGCGGGTCGGCCGTGAACCAGCCGGACACCACGTCCACGCCCGACGTTTCGTCCAGCAGCGAGGCGGCCAGCCTCTCCAGCCAGTCAGGTTCGAGACGCACGCCCGCGTCGGTCGAGGCGATCACGTCGTAGCGCGCGGCCTCGATGGCAGCGTTGCGCCCCTCGGAGATGTTGGCCCCCGGCCGCACGATCACGCGCACCGGAAGGCGCCCCTCGTACGAGCGCGCTAGCTCCACGGTGCGGTCGGTCGAGCCGCCGTCCACCACGACCACGTCTCCCGGCTGCACCGTCTGCCGGAGCAGGCTGTCGAGCAGGTGCGGCAGACTGTCCTGTTCGTTACGCACGGTCATGATCACCGACACCGGCACGCTCTTCTCGGCCACGCTAACCCTCCACCTCGCGCTCGACCTCGACCGTGTGCGCCCCGGGCGGTATCGCTATCCGGCCGACGGGCGGCACGCTCACGCCGTCCACCCGCACCGAGCGCACACGCCCCG
>DASTEB010000072.1:0-5272 GCA_035710025.1 Chloroflexia bacterium | reverse complement strand
GGGCGGTCGAGGTAGGCTACGTTGCGGAAGTCCTCGTACACGATCATGTACTCAGAGCCGGTCCAGGCGCCCGCGGGGAGGAATTGCGCGTTCGGCGCGGAGGTCAGCTGTATGCCGGGGTCGCCGTCGAGGAAGGTGCCGTCGGGCGTGATACGCCGGGCGAACAGGTCGCCCTGCAGGACGTTCGGCGGCTGCCTGCCGAAGTAAACGATCAGCGCCTGGTTCTCGCCTACTGCGATGTACGGCGTCTTGATGGGGGTCACGCTGCTGCCGAACCCGATCTCGCCAACCCCCGTGCCGTCGGCGTTGATGAAGTTCATCCGCACCGTGGAGTAGGGGTTGTCGTGAGTCGGGTAGCGTTCGAACACCAGCAGGTAGCGGCTGCCGAAGCCCTCGACCCGCGGTTCCTGCGCGAAGCTTGAACCTACGACGACGGGCGAGCCGATCACCACGCCGTCGCCGCCCACGCGTATGGCACGCACCACGCTGATGTGGTTCTGCGGCACGTGCAGGCTTACCACAAGGAACTGGCCATTCAGCGCGGCCACGTCGGGCGAGCCCGAAACCCCGCCCATGATTGCTATGGGTGTCGCGTCGAGCACCTGCCCGTCGGCCGACACGCGCTTGCCGAAGATGGCGTTGGCGTTCGACCATACAACGAGATACAGCGTGCCGTTCCAGGCGATGCGCGGCCTGCCGAGGCCCGGCCCGCTTTCGATGAGGAACGGCTCCTGGTCGATGGCGTTGCCCTGGGCGTCGAGCCGCTGGCCCTTGATGCGGTTCTGGCCCGACACGTTGCTCAGGAACACCGTCATGTAGCTGCTGCCGTTCGAGGCGATCTCTGGCCGGATCTGGCTCGGCGCGCCCAGGCTCACGGCGGCCTGCTCGCCCGGCTGCCCACCCGCCGTGATAGGCGCCCGGAAGATATCCCACCGGCCGCCCCCGGCGAGGCGAGTGTCGGCCCACGCGGCGAACGCCCCGCCGCCCGGGCGTCCCACGATGGCCGACACGTACGACGTTGCCGAGACGACGATGCCGTTCGGGTCGAGAAGCTGGCCCGCGGTGGACACGCGCGCCGCCATCGTGTTGTTCGAGTAGGGCACCCAGGTGACCCACCACTGGGTGCCGTCCCACCCTACGTCGGGGATGGGGTAGCCGCCGTTCTGCCCGGAGATGTTGATGCCCGCCGGGTCGAGCACCTGCCCGTTGGCGGCAACGCGCGCACCGATCACGGTGTACTCGTTCTGGAACGCCACGAAGAAGTCGGTGCCGTTGCCGCTCACCTCGGGGAAGTTGCCCGGCACGCTGGTTATTGTGAACACACTTCCCACAGGCTGGAGGGTGGGCGTGAGCCGCAGGCCCTTGATCCTGTTATTGCCCGACCACACGAGCAGGTATTGCCCCCCCGTAAATGTGATGGCGGCGTTGTACGGCGCGTCGGGGAAGCCGGGCGTGTGTATCGCAACGCCGCCCGGGTCGAGGATCGCGCCCTCGGGCGAGATGCGCGTGGCGTCAAGCTCGAAGTAGTTGCCCTCGTCCATCCACACGACCACCCAGTTGGTGCCGTCGCTGGCCACCGTGGGCCACAGCGTGTCAATCGTCGGGTGGTTGTCTATGGGGATGGGCGTGGTGTCGAGCACCTGCCCATCGGGCGAGATGCGCACGCCCAGTACGTCAACGGTCGAGGAGAAGTTGGACACGCGCTCGGTGTTGAACACGACGAGCCAGTTCTGCCCGTTCCACGCCACCTGGGGTACCGTCTGGCTCCAGGTGGCCTGCGACACGACGATCGGCACGCTGTCTATCAGGTTGCCGTTGGAGTCGAGCCGCGCGGCGTAGATGTCCTTCAGCGTCTGCCCGCTAACCTCGCCGCCCGAGGTGAGCATGCCGGGGTGGATCTCGGCCCAGTTTGTGCGCGAGTCCTCCCACACCACCAGGTAGCCGTTGCCGCCCGCCGCTATCTGCGGGTTCTCCTGGCTGCCCGCCGCCGGGCCAATCGCGCCGTCGCCCGGCAGTATGGTGCCCCGAACGTCCTGCGGGGCCGCAGCGCTCGCCCCGCTCTCAATGCGTGCGGTCACGCCCAGCGCAAGCAATACAACCAGCAGCGCGCTAAGCGCCCCTGCATACCTGAGACGATTGCTGTGTCGTACATTAGTGTCCATTCTTCTCCATCCCTTGCCTGACCTGGTCGGTTGTTTGCGGGCGAAAAGAGGCCCACGCATCGTAGGGCGAGCGCGTACGCACCGGCAGACCCGCCGGTCCAAGCTCCAGCGTAATGCGTACCTGGGTGCAATAGGGAGGACAATGTCCGGCGAGGTGAAGCGTGTGCTGCGCGCAATGCCGGACTACCCGGAAGAGAAGCCGCGCCTGCGATTTCTCGCTATTCGCGGGCTTGTACCCCAGATTAGCCCCACCCGGTACATGCAGAGGTGTACGTGGGTCAATAGCCGGTGAAAACCGCCTTAAGATTATCTCCCGTAGTACATACGGTAGGAGGTTTCACCGCGCCCGGCTGTGAGCCTGGCCCGGCTCGCGCTAGCGTGCGTGGCTGCACGCAGTCACGGCCGCGGCGTATACCGCGACGGGCGCCGCGACATTCGCTTCCGAAGCGCCGGTGGGAGCAGCCGCCCGGCCCGACTCGATCAGGCCTCCGGCCAGCATCAGCGCTACCATCACGAGCACCAGCAGGGCGTGCTGAACGGGACTCTGGTTCATCGTAAACGTCGTATGTGTCGGTACCCCTTGCATGACGACCCCCTTGCCCGGCTGTGCTGGCGGCCCCGCCTCCGGGCGTTCCCTCGCCTTTGCTCGCATGTCTCTCTCGACACAATCCTACGCAGCCGGGTTACAAACCCGCGCCCGGTGGAGCGCCGGCGAGGGTGAATACATCTCACGCACTATTGCCTCGATTCGCTTTAGGGGCTATGATGGGGTTTATCGTACCCCTCGACCTACCCAATCCCCAACCGGACAACGCAGACATGGACGGAGAGCGCCGCGACGAGGGCAATCTGGTCCTCATGTGCATCTTTGCTCACCCCGACGACGAGTCGCTGGGCACGGGAGGCACCCTCGCTCGCTATCGCGACGAGGGCGTCGATATTCACCTTGTGACCGCCACTCGCGGCGAGCGCGGTTGGTTCGGCCCGCCCGACGACTATCCCGGCCCCGGGGCGCTTGGCAGCATCCGCGAGGCCGAGCTTGAGGCCGCCGCGGAAGTGCTGGGCATCAGCACGGTGTCGTTCCTCGACTACATAGACGGTGACCTGGACAAGGCCCCGCACGACGAGGCCGTGTCCCGCATCGTGTCGCACATACGACGAGTCAGGCCCCACGTCGCCCTGACGTTCGGCCCGGAAGGCAGCTACGGCCACCCCGACCACATCGCCATCTCCCAGCTTGCTACCGCAGCCGCGGTGCGCGCGGCCGACTGCACCTTTCGCGACCCCGAGGGCCGCGAGCCTCACGCCCTGTCCAAGCTGTACTATATGGTGGTGTCGGACGCCGAGGCCCGCCTGTACCAGCAAGTATTCGGCGAGCTTGTGATGCAGATTGACGGCGTGGAGCGGCGCGCGGTACCCTGGCCCGACTGGATGATCACTACTCGTATAGATACAGAGCGCTACTGGCGCACCGCTTACGAGGCCATACGCTGCCACCGCAGCCAGCTTCCCGGCTACGACGATTTGCTCGCCCAACCGGAAGATAAGCTGCGCGACCTATTTGGCTACATGACCTACTATCGCGCTTTCAGCACGGTCAATGGCGGCCGCGACCTCGAGACCGACCTGTTCGAGGGACTGAGGCCGCAAATCTCGGCACCCGAATCAAAGCAGGCACAGCAATAGGAGCAAGCAAATTGGAGACTGAACGACAGCACGCAGGATCGCTGGAGAGCCGCAACGCCCCTATCGAGATCGAGCCTGAGCAGTGGCGCGAGATGGGCCACCGCCTCGTTGACCGCATCGCCGACTGGATGGGCGACATGCCCAACGGCCCGGTTACGCCGGGCGAGTCCCCGCGCCAGGTACGCGACGCCCTCCAAGCGGAGCGGCCCCTGCCCCTGTCGGGCAGCGACCCCTCCCGCCTGCTGGACGAGGCGGCGTCGTTTCTGTTCGACCACTCGCTCTTCATCGGCCACCCGCGCTTCTACGGCTTCATCACCTCGTCGCCCGCGCCCATCGGCGCGCTGGCCGATCTGCTCGCCGCGTCGGTCAACCCTAACGTGGGCGGGTTCGTACTCTCGCCGGCCGCCACCGAGATCGAGCGCCAGACGGTACGCTGGGTCGCCGAACTGCTGGGCTACCCGCCCGAGTGCGGCGGCCTGCTGGTGAGCGGGGGCAACGTGGCCAACTTCGTCGGCTTCCTCGCCGCACGGCGAGCCAAAGCGCCGTGGGATGTGCGCACAGAGGGCATCGCCGCGGGGCAGAAGAGGTTGCGCGTGTACACCTCGGCCGAAACTCATACCTGGGTGCAGAAAGCGGCCGACCTGTTCGGCCTGGGGACGGACGCGATCCGCTGGATCGGCACGGACGGCGAGGGCCGCATGGATACGGCGGCCTTACAGAAGCAGATTGAGGCAGACAGGGCCGCTGGCGACCTGCCCTTCATCGTGGTCGGTACAGGCGGCTCGGTCAGCACGGGCGCGATAGACCCCCTGCCCGAGATAGCCGCCATCGCTCGCGAGCACGACATGTGGTTTCATGTGGACGGCGCGTACGGAGGCTTCGCCGCGGCCCTGCCCGACGCCCCGGCCGATCTGAAGGGTCTCAGTCTGGCCGACTCGGTGGCTATCGACCCGCACAAGTGGCTGTACGCCCCGCTCGAGGCGGGCTGCGCGCTGGTGCGCGACCCCCGCGCCCTGCACGACACGTTCACCTTCCACCCGCCTTACTATCACATGGAGGAGTACGAGGAGGACCCCGCCGTCAACTTCCACGAGTGGGGCCCGCAGAACTCGCGGGGATTCCGGGCGCTAAAGGTATGGCTGGCTCTGCAGCAGGTGGGGCGCGAGGGCTACGAGCGCATGCTGTCCGACGATATCTCCCTTGCACGCAAGATGTTCGAGTACGCCGCGCAAGAACCGGAGCTTGAGCCGCTCACCTGCGCGCTGAGCATCGCCACGTTCCGTTACGTGCCGCCCGACGTGACGCCGGGCACCCCCGAGAGCGAAGAATACCTGAACAGCCTGAACGCCGAGCTATGCGAGCGCCTGCAGACGGGCGGCGAGGCGTTCGTATCCAACGCCGTGATCGGTGGCAAGTTTGCCCTG
>DASTEB010000071.1:0-6137 GCA_035710025.1 Chloroflexia bacterium | reverse complement strand
CACTGACCACTGACCACTGACCACTGCACTACTCCGCCCGCCGGAGCCTGTTGACCAGGGTCGAGCCGAAATATGCGCGGTCCTGCACGCGGGCGAACAGGCAGGGGGCCGGCGAGGTCACCACCTCGATGGTGTCGCCGTCCTGAAGGGCTATGTGCGCCTGCCCGTCCACCGTGAGGAACGACTCGTCGTCGGTGTCGATGTGCAACTCGATGTAGTCGTGGTCGGGCAGCACGAGGCTGCGCACCACGGTCAGGTAGGGGGCCACCGGCGTGACGATGATGGAGCGAAGCTCGGGGTGCAGGATCGGCCCGCCCGCCGCCATCGAGTACGCCGTCGAGCCGGTCGGGGTCGCGACGATCACGCCGTCGGCCACGAAGGTGGTCACGCGCGCCCCGTTCACCGTGAGCGTGCAATTCACCACGCGGGACAGGGCCGCCCGGCTCGCCACGATGTCGTTCAGCGCTAGCCAGGTGCCCACAGCTTCGCCGTCGCGCCGCACTCTTGCCCGCAGCATCGCCCGCTGCTCGCACCAGTAGTCCCCGTCGAGGAAAAGCTGCAGCTTCTCGGGCACCTGCCACGGGTTCAGCTCGGTGAGGAAGCCCACGCGCCCCAGGTTCACACCCACCAGCGGCACGCCGAGCGGCGCTGCCGTGCGGGCGGCCCGAAGGATCGTGCCGTCGCCCCCGAACGTGAATATCAGGTCGAGGTTGTCCTCGGGCGACCAGTCGAGGCTCTGGTCGGGGGTGGCCTGGTGCGACTCGACCACCTCCACGCCCCTGTCCTTCATGAGGCGGGCCATACGCTCGGCCTGCTCGATGGCGCTGGGGATGGTGTCGTTCACGATGAAGCCGACCTTCCTGGCCGGGTGCCCCTCGTGTGGGATCGGTACCTGGCGCGGGGCGGTCTCTACTCCCGCAGGTTCGGGCTGCTCCCGGGCGCGCCTGTCCTGGTTACCTGCCATGCAATGGCACCTCTTTCTCCAGCGCTTTGCGCAGGTCGAACGCACGCGCGGGCGCTGTCTTCTCGATGAGGGCTAGGTACTCTACGTTACCCGCGGGCCCTGTGACCGGCGACCTGGTCAGCCCGGCCAAATGCAGGCCCATCGCTTCCCACGCCCCGGCAAGGCGTATTATAACATCGCGGTGCACGCGGGGGTCGCGCACCACGCCCCCCTTGCCCACCTGCTCGCGCCCCGCCTCGAACTGCGGCTTCACCAGGAACACGAAGAAGGCGCTGTTCGTCGTCAGGCGCACCGCCGCCGGGGTCACTATCTCAAGCCCTATGAACGACACGTCGGCTGTCGCGAGGTCGGCCTTTTCGGGCAGGCTGTCGAGGTCGCGGATGTTGGTCTGCTCCATCACCACCACGCGCGGGTCCTGCCGCAGCTTCCACGCTAGCTGATTCGTGCCCACGTCCACCGCGTACACGCGGACCGCGCCCACCTGGAGCAGCACGTCGGTGAACCCGCCGGTCGACGCCCCGATGTCCAGTGCGACCCGCCCGCGCACCCGCTCGTCCAGATCGAACGCCTCCAGCGCGTGCGCCAGCTTCAGCCCGCCCCGGCTGACGTAGGGCAGCCCCGACTTCACCTCGATGGCCGCGCCCTCGCTCACGGGCGTGCCCGCCTTGTCCACGCGCCGCCCATCTACCAGCACATCGCCCGCCATGATGAGCGCCTGCGCTTTGGCGCGCGTCTCGGCGAGGCCGCGTTCCACAAGTGCTACGTCGAGGCGTGTCTTCATGGGGAGATTGGGCTGCTGAAGTGCCGGGAGTCGCTATTTGCCCTGCACGAGCTTGGCGAACGACTGCGAATGGATGTGGCATATCGCCACGGCGAGCGCGTCCGCGGCGTCGTCGGGCCGGGGGATGTGGTCCATGTTGAGCAGCACCTTGACCATGGCCTGCACCTGCTCCTTGCCGGCCCGCCCGTAGCCCGCTACCGCCTGCTTCACCTGGAGAGGCGTGTACTCGCTCACCGGCACGCCCGAATGCGCCGCCGCGAGGATGACCACCCCGCGTGCATGGCCCACCGACAGCGCTGTGCTCACGTTCTTGTTGAAGAAAAGCTGCTCCAGCGCGAGCGCATCGGGCTTGTACTCGGCCAGCAGGTCCATGATGCCCTTGTACAGCATCGGCAGGCGCTCGATCAGCGGCGTGTTGGCGGGGGTGTGCAGCGCGCCGTACTCGATCATACGCAGGCTTTCGCCGCTCACGCTGGCCCGCGCGCCTCGGGCAGACTCGACGGCACCGCTCTCAACAAGGCCGTAGCCCATGATAGCGGTGCCGGGGTCGATACCGAGGATTATCATCGTGTGGAGGGTGCGGCCGGGCGGCCGCGGGCGGCGCCCTGCCTAGCTCATGCTCTCGATAAGCTCCTCGGCGCCTGTGAGGTCGAGGTTGGTGTAAACGGTCTGCACGTCGTCAAGCTCTTCCAGCTTCTCGATAAGGCGTATGGTCTGCTCGACGCCCTTCTCCTCGAGGGTCATGGTGGTCTTGGGCACCATGGTCGTCTCGGCGTTGGCGATCTGCATACCCTGGAGCGCGAGCTGGTCCTGCACGTGCTTGAGGTCCTGGAACGCCGTCACAACCTCAAGCTGGTCCTCCTCCATCATGACGTCTTCGGCCCCCGCGTCTATTGCCGCCAGGGATAGCTCGTCAGTATCGTCGCCGGGCTTCGGCTCGACGAAGATGAGGCCGCGCGGCTCGAACATCCACGCCACCGAACCTGACTCGCCGAGCGACCCGCCGGCCTTGGTGAAGATGGAGCGCACCTCGGACACTGTGCGGTTGCGGTTATCGGTGAGCGTCTGCACGATGAAAGCCACGCCGTTGGGGCCGTAGCCTTCGTACATTACCTCTTCGAAGTGCGCCCCATCGCCGCCTGTACCCGCACCGCGCTGGATGGCGCGCTGGATGTTGTCCTGCGGCATGTTCTCGGTGCGCGCCTTCTGCACTGCCAGCCTGAGCCTGAAGTTCGACTCGGGATCGCCGCCGCCCTCACGAGCAGCCACCTGGATTTCGCGCGCCAGCTTGGTGAAAAGCTGCCCGCGCCTGGCGTCGGCCGCGCCCTTCTTCCGCTTGATTGTTGCCCATTTGCTGTGTCCCGACATGTCACACCTCTCTCAATCCGGCATTACGCCTGTACGCCGCACATCAGGGTACTTGCGATTATACCAGACGGCCCGAATCCCCGGCAACGAATACGTCTGGTAGGCCCAGGGCAAACGCATCTAAATTCGTTTTGGGCCAAAAGGCCGGAATCGAAGGGCTGAACAGCCCGCCAGCAGTAGTTCAAGCCCCAAAAACGGCCGTAAGTTGCCGCTTCACTGCCGTCGAAACCGGTCGGTGAAGCAAATTCCAGCCAACTGGCGACCTTACTAGCTACAGTAGTGGGCTGATTTTACCCGTTTTCGACTGATTCCAATTTAGATGCGTTTGCCCTGCAGGTAGGCCCAGGCAGCCACGCGGAAGAGGCCGGACCCCATGGACGGAGCGAATCTTGCGGGAAAAGACACACCGATACAAACTCAAACACCGGAGGACGCGATCATGAACGACAGGGCATTCCCATTCATTCGGCTGAACGAGCGCGAGGGCAAGCCGCGCAGTGTCGGCATCACCGAGATACGCGGGCCGTACTACACCCCCATGGGCACGCGCTACCTGGAGGACGTGCTCGAGACGATGGGCGAGTACGTGGACAGCCTGAAGTTCGCGGGCGGGTCGTTCGCGCTCATGCCCCGGCAGGCGCTCAAGAGCATCATCGAGACAGCGCACCGTTATGATGTGCTCGTGTCGACCGGAGGGTTCATCGAGCGGGTGCTGGCGCAGGGCAGCGACGCCGTGGATGCCTATATCAAGGAGTGCGCGGCGGTCGGCTTCGACATCGTGGAAATATCGAGCGGCTTCATCACCATACCGACCGACGATTGGCTGCGGCTGGTGGAAAAGGTGAAGGCGGCAGGGCTGAAAGCCAAACCCGAGGTCGGCATCCAGTTCGGCGCGGGCGGGGCGAGCACGGCCGAGGAGCTTGAGGCCGAGGGCACCCGCGACGTGGAGTGGGCCATCGGGCAGGCAAAGCGCTTCCTCGACGCCGGGGCCTACATGATCATGATCGAGTCGGAGGGGATCACCGAGAACGTGAGCACCTGGCGCACCGACGCCGTTGCCAGGATCATCGGCGCGCTCGGACTGCGGAAGGTGATGTTCGAGGCGGCCGAGCCTGACGTGTTCGCCTGGTACGTCAAGAACTATGGGCCGGAGGTCAACCTGTTCGTGGACCACAGCCAGATCGTGCAGCTTGAGTGCCTGCGCTCCGGCATCTGGGGCACCAAGAGCCTGTGGGGGCGCGTGCTGACTTACAAGGGCTAGGACCGGGCGATGCAGCCCGAACCGATAGCGGTCTACCGCTGCTCATCGTGCGGGGATTGGGGATGACTTGGGTATCGGTGGTCTCGTTCCATCGACACACGTCGTCGCTGCCAGGGCCAACGACGTATGCGCATTTCCAGATCCGCCAGCGCCGCGTTCTTGCGGGCAACTTCCGCCTCGAGGTGTCGTATATACTCCAACCGTCGGTCTAGTTCAAACTCGAGGTGTCGTATATGCCCCAACCGTTCATCTAGTTCGCTCTCGAGGTGTTGGATATAGTCCAGCCGTCGATCCAGTTCGGCCTGTAGGCTGCTCAATTGTGCATGCTGCACACTTGAATTCGCGAAAACGTCGCGCTCCAGCGCAGCAATGCTTCCCGTGTACACAGGCGACTCTTCACCGGTCGCCGAGATTGTTCGGACGACTATGATCTGGGAGGATCCCTCATCTGGAAGATGCAGGGAGCACTCCCAACTGGCGTATAGAAACCTGTCGTCATGGAAGTGCTGCTGCAAGTCGGGGCGGCGGATAAATGGCAGAACCTTCTGCCGGAGTACTCCGTCGACCAACACCTGCACCTCGGCCGGTGAGCCACCGCCGGAAGTGTCCACGGCCCATCCCCCCAGGTGCAGAAGGCCCGGCTCAGTCCAGTAGCAGAGATCTACTACCCCACGCGGCTCAAGTGAGGCAATGCTGCCGGCATACAGCAAGGACTGTTGTCCACCTGCCGACACGGCTTTCACCACTATCGGCTGTGCCGAGTCGCGGTTCGCGAGGGGCAGCGAGCACTCCCAACCGGCGTGCAAGAACCTGTCGTCCCCGTATTGGTCGCGCACGTCTGGCCGATGCACACATGGTGTGCACTCCCGCAATAGCCGGTCGTTAGCGAAGATTTGCACACGTAGCGCCGCAGAGTCGGCAGAGAAATCTACGGCCCAACCCCTCAGCTTGAGATCCCCCTGTCCGGTCCACAGACAGTAGTCGACCGACCCGTGGGGCAAGTAAGCGAAGGTCAGGCTCGAGAAGTCCGGTGCCGGCTCGTTGACCACGACGTAAAGATCTTTATGATACATTACGCCATACGGTACTCGTCGATACTCGTTCCGTCCGGTTGCGGCGAAAATGGCTTCGCGCACATACGCTTCGGTCACAAAGGTGGTGCCGTAGTCTTTAGTATCCAGGCTGGCAACTTCGCTTGCTTCACCAAACCAGATACCAGTCTCAGGCATGGTCAGCCCCACAGGAAACCTGCTTACGTCATTCACGCTGAAAGCAAGGAGGCCGCCCGGCCGCAGTAAGTGGTAAAGCTTCTTCAACCACGCATGGACCGTTGTACTCGGGAGATGGCTGAACAGGGAAGCGACAAAGATGCAGTCGAAGGTCCGGTCGCAAGGCAGGTCCGCGGGGTCGGGGGTGGAAACGAAACCATTCACTCCGAACTCTGCCTGCTGGAATGCCACGGCATCGGCCTGTATATCGGAGACCCAGACGCGGTCGGGCGGCATCGCGTACACAAGGAATCGGGTGAGCCGACCGTACCCGCCGGCGAAATCGAGGAGGGACCCTACTCGTTCGAACGAACCGAATTTCCACCTGACAATCTGCTCGAGTGTCTTCAGCAACTGCACGCCGGAAGTGAAGTACGCTGAGTAGGCTAAAGCTCCGTTACCGCGACTCGACGCGATAAAGCTGAACATCTGATCATTACGATGGATATTCGTATTCAGCGGCGCAGTCAGACCTAGGGCGGCCTCAATTGAGCT
>DASTEB010000070.1:0-11339 GCA_035710025.1 Chloroflexia bacterium | reverse complement strand
CCGAGCCTCCCGCGGCCCCGGCAGCCGCGCCCGCCGCCCCCTCGAAGGACGGCAAGCAGTCGGGCGCGCAGCCTCAGTTAGTCGTGGCCGAGCCTGTGCTCGACATGGGCGAGGCGCGCTGGAACACCCGCCTCGTGCGCAAGATCAACCTGAAGAGCCAGGGAGGCGCCATGCGCGGCATGTTGCTCGCCACCCAGCCGTGGATAGCCTACAACCCCCAGCATTTCCAGGGGCAGGCAGTCACCGTCGAGGTGAAAGTGAAGCGGCGCAACTTGCGATTCGGTCGAGTGCAGTTGCACGTACCCAATCTATTCGCTATTATATGGGCACGCGCACGCAGGATGCTTCCTCTCTTCCTGGTCTGGTTCTGGCTGCTCCTGCTCGTGACAAGCTCGCTCGGCCGCAACTTACTGCTGGGCGTAGCGGGCGTGCTCGGCGGCCTGGTCGTCCTGGAAGTGCTGATGTGGCTGTGGGCGCAGCACGTGAAGATACTGGTGCCCGCCGAAAAACTCAATACCGGTAAACTGATGGTGAAAAGCTCGGGCGGCGACCAGAACATCGAGGTGAGGGTGCTCGCCCGGCCGTCCTGGCTGCAGAGAGCCGTGGGGTGGTCGGTGGCCCTGCTCCTGTTCGTGGCAGAGGTCGCCCTCGTAACGTGGGGAATCCTGGCCCTGGCGGGCGTGAACCTGCCGGTGCCGAGTCTGTAAACTGCGAATCACAACCGGATGAAGGAGTAAATCTATGCGATGCCCGAACTGCGGTAACGAAAACCCGCCCGATTACATGTTCTGTGATGAGTGCGGTGCGCGACTCGGCAGCGACACTGAACAGGCCGCTACCTCGACCCCCGATGCCGCGGCCGTTCCGGCCACCCCGGCCGTCCCCGGCGAGGGGCCCGAATCGTTCCCGGCATCTACGCCCGACTCCGGCGGCGTCCAACCCTACGTGTCGCCCGGCTTCGGCGGTGCATCGACGTCGGGCGAGGACACTTCAGCTGCCCAGCCCGAAGCCGCACCCGCCGAGTCTTACGGCATGCCCCCGGCAACGGAGGCCGAGGTCGAACCGGCAGCCGCCGCGCCCTCAGGCCCCGATTTCGACATGAGCCTGAGCGACGTGGACCAGGAGGAGCCTTCCACCCTCCCGCCCACGGAAGAGGAGCCTGCCGCGCCTTCGTGGGACTCCGCAGCAGCCGCAGGAGCCGCCGCCATGCCCGACGTGGTCCCGGTCGATGCCGAAGCCCCCGTGTTCGACAGCGCGGCTGCCGCGGAAGCCGCCGAAGAGGTCGAGCCTGCCACGGCCGTGCCCGACTACGGAGCGGCCCCCACGGCAGCCTCTACGCCCAGCGAGTATTCTCCTCCCGGCGTGTACATAGAGGAAGTGAGCTCCGGCGCCAGGCCAATAGGAGGTGTCGGTACGAGCACCGCCGGTATGTCCGCGACGCCCGGGGCGACCTGGGCCGCCGACGCCTTAAGCCAGCTTGACACCGCCCAGGCCTCCCTCGCCTCCGGCGACTGGGCGGGCTTCGCATCCCACATGAGCACCCTCAGGACGACCCTGCAGGAAGCGGCAGCGGGCGCCGGCACGGGCTCCGCAGCAGGCGCTGCGGCCGCGCCGATGGCAGGCGCGACGGAGGCCCCTACCCCCTACATGGATGCCACTCCTGCGGCCGTGGAGCCTGCCCCTTCCCCTACTCTCGAGCCTGCGGCCGAGGCCGGAACGCTTGAAGCAGGCGCGGACGCGGGCGCCGCGATGGGCGCGGCCGCCGGTGCGGCAGGTGCCGCGGCCACGTCCGAGCCGGCCATGAGTGGGCCGATGGTTAGCGGTGCGCTGGGCATGGCGCGCCTGGTCGTCATCTCCACCGGAGCCGAGCTGCCCCTGCCCGACCAGGAGGAGATCACCGTCGGCCGCGAAGACCCCTCCTCGGGCATCTTCCCCGACGTGGACCTCACCCCCTACGGCGGCGAGGACGGAGGCGTATCGCGCCGCCACGCCCGGCTGCTGCACATCGGCGGCGACTACTTCGTGGAGGACCTGCAGTCCACCAACTACACCAAGCTCGACGGCCAGCGCCTGCCCGCCCACGTGCGCGAGCGCCTGGAAGACGGCGCCCGCCTCGACTTCGGCCGGGTGGCGGTCATCTTCCGCCGCAGCTAATCACTCGACGCGTACGCAAGCAAGAGGGGCCGCACAAGCGACCCCTCTTCTTTGATTCCGTCTCCCGGTTACCGGCCGAGCATTACATATTGTGCAGCGCGGTCGGGTGCTCGGGCAGCGGCAGGTAGCCGGTCACGTCGATCAGGATCACCGTGATGTTGTCGTGCCCGCCCGCATCGTTCGCTAGCTCCACCAGTTTGAGCGCCGCCTCGTGCGTATCCTTCTCGGCGGCCAACACGCTCTCGATGGCGTCGTCCTCGATCATGCTGTTCAGCCCGTCCGAGCAGATGAGAAGCCTGTCGCCCGGGCGCAGCGTGCGCACGAACGTGTCCACGTCCACCGGGGGCGGGCCGCCGAGCGACCTGTAGATGAAGTTGCGGTGCGGGTGTACCTTGGCCTCTTCGGGGTCAAGCTGGCCCAGTTCGACCAGGCGGTGCACCAGCGAGTGGTCCACGGACACCTGGGACAGCACGAACTCGCCCATGTCTTCCTCCGCGTCACCCTCGTGCTCCCTTACCCTGTCGGCGTCGAGGATGTTCGTGCCCTTGAGGGGAGTCGTGCCCGGAAGGGGCGATGTGCCCCTCCGCGGCTCCTCAGGCTCGGCCAGCGACGGATCGGTCGGCGTGTCCTCGCGCCTTGTCCGCGAGTAGATATAGATGCGGCTGTCGCCCACGTTTACCATGTAGGCCTTGCCGCCCGCCACCAGCGCCGCAGCGACGGTGGTGCCCATGTCGTTCTGGCGGCTGTCTCGCGCCTTGAAGATGCGCTCGTTGGCCATCTGCGCGGCCCTGACGAGCCCCTGCAATATCGCCTCGTTGGCCGGGGCGCCGCGCTCGGACGACGCGCTCACCAGGGCCGACAGCACCCGCCCGACAACCTCGCCCGCGAACGACTGCACCGCAATCGCCGAGGCGATCTCGCCGCCCTGGTGCCCGCCCATGCCGTCGGCCACCACGTAGAGGCCCAACTTGGCCGGGCGCTCGGCGCTGTGCTGCGCGAACTCGCTCATGCCGAACGAGTCCTGGTTCTGGTCGCGCACGCGACCCGTGTCGGTCAGCGCGGCCACGATGTATTCCACTGGCCTGCCGGGCCGCTCAAGCTCGGTCACGGCCTCGAGCGCCGCCGCAAGCAAATCGCGCCACTTCGCCGCGCTGATAGGCGGCGCCGCCCCCTGCACAGGCTCTATCGCCGCGCGGAACGCCGCGCCGACCTGCTCGGGTGCCGAGGAGGGCATGGGTAGCATCCCGTCGGGGCTCATGGCCGCCGGGTGGCCCGTGTAGGCCTCGTACATCGTGCTCGCCAGCCGCGCCAGGTCCATGCTGCGAAGCTGGGTCAGCTCGTCCTGGCTCTGCACGTTGGTGCGGGCATTCTGCAGGCTCGCCAGCGAGGCGCGATCGCCCTGCACAAGGATGTCGTCGGCCTCGGCCCCCGCGCCCACAACGCCGCGGCTGTGCAAGTAGTCCACCGCGTCGGAAAGCTGCATGGCCCAAGTCAGCACCTGCATGCCCGGCCGGGGCACGCTGAGCTGGCTCAGGCGCACGCCCTGGCGCGGCTCGGCAACCGCGTAGTAGCGCATCGAGCCGAAGGGCTTGTGCTCGAAGAAGTCGACTACAGGCACGAGGCTGGGGTGGTACAGGTTGAGGTCCATCATGGCCGGGTCCTGCATCAACGCCTCGGGGCGGAAGCTCTCGGCCATCAGGTAGAACTCGGCGGGCGGGTGGCCCTCGAGGGCCGTGCCGCAGGACGAGCAGTGGTTCATCCCCTCGTCCGACAGCCTGCCGCACGTCTCGCACCGCTGCTGCCTTCTGGGGGCAACCTTGTACAGGTTGCGGTCGGGGCTCTGGTGCAACACGTGCTGCACCACGTAACGCCC
The DNA here is from genome assembly GCA_035710025.1 of Chloroflexia bacterium. Taxonomy (GTDB): domain Bacteria; phylum Chloroflexota; class Chloroflexia; order QHBQ01; family JADMIH01; genus JADMIH01. Next base: position 7,312 of record DASTEB010000070.1, on the reverse strand, counting down.
GTCCACCACCGCGTTCACCGCCAGCGGCGTCAGGTCTTCGCGCTCCGTCACGACCGAAATCGGCACAGTGTCATCGCGCTCGTGCTCGCGCTCGCGCGTCAGGGTGCCGGTCTGGTCATCGGCCGTGAGCAGCGGGCCGGTCAGGGGCAGGTCTTCCAGGCTCACGCTGGGGGCAGGCGCCGCTTCCTCGACCGCAGCCTCCTCGGCTTGCGCCGCTTCGGCCTCCCTCGCACGCGCGGCACGCGCCAGGTCCTCGGCTTCCGCGACGTTTATGTCAAGCAGTGCGGTATCCCCCGCCGTGGGCACTACGGCGTCCAGGATCGGCGTCTCGTAGTCAAGCTCGGCAATCTGAACAGGCTCGACGTCGAAGTCCTCCTCCGAGAACTCTTCGTCCCCGGCCGCCGGCATCCCCACCTCGACAGGCGCGGCAGGCTCGACCGCCGCTTCTTCGGCGGCGGCCTCGGGGGCGTCAACGGCATCTTCGATGTCCTCGACGGCCTCCGCTTCGGCGGCACCCTCCGGGGCCTGGGCCTCCACGCCGGGCAAGGCGGCCTCGGCCTCCACGGCCAGGTCCTCGACCGCTTCGGCGCTCTCCGCGGCCTCAACCTCGGGCGCGGGCGCTTCTTCGGCCTTGCCCTTTGTCACCTGTTTTAGTCCACGGCGCAGTCTATTCATCGAAACTCCAGCCTGTCCGTTCTCCGGCCACCCCCGCGCTTCGCTGCGGCAGGGGACATTGCCGTCTATGCCTGGGGCACCCTGTACACAAACCGTACCGACCCCAGGCGGATCTCGTCGCCGTCCGACAGCAGCTTCTCGCCCGTGCGCTCGTCGTTCACGAACGTGCCGTGCTCCGACTCGAGGTCGATCAGCATGAAGGCGGCGCCCTCCTTGCGAAGCTCGGCGTGCCGGGGCGACACCGTCTCGTGCCCCTGGAATACGTCGCTAACCACCACGTCGCTGCCCGCCGCCGTGCCGAGCACGACCCGGTTGCGCGACAACACGTATTCAAGTTGCTCGTCGGTGCGGTCCAGCGTCTCAAGGTAGGGCATGTCGTCGGTTACCACGTCCGGTGGGGGCGCGGCCGCCGCCAACATCTTCTGTCGCTCGGCGCGCAGGTCCTGCCCGCATTCGTGGCAGAAGTTCTCGCTCAGCTGGTTGGCCGTGCCGCAGTTGGGACACGTGATCGTCGCGGGCGCTGCAGCGGCTCCAGCTGCAGGTGCGGCTGCCGCTCCGTAGGCTGCCGCGCCCGGCCCGCGCGCCGTGGTGGTTGTCGTCACGGTGGTGGTCGTGATAGGGCCGGTCGTGCGCGGGGCGGGCGCGAGAGCCGGCCCTTCCGCGGTCACTACACGGCGCGAGCGCATCATGAGGAGCGCTACCACGCCGAGAGCCACGACCCCGGCCAGGATGAGCACGATCAGCCAGGGGAAACCACCACCCTGCGCGGCGCCCTGGTTGCGGTCGGTGGTCTGCTCCTGCCCCGGGGCAACCGGGTTGCCTGTCACCGCCTGGCCCGTAGCCACACCGATGGGCACGCCACCGGTCTGCACGGGAACGGGAGCCGTGCCCTGGGCGGCGGGCGCGTCCGAAACGGGCGCATCGGCGGCGGATGTCGGTTGGGGCGCCGGCATGTTTAAAGCGACCTGGCCGCCGGTCGCCTGCGCTATACCCGCGAATGCAAATAAAGCCAGGGCGAGCGTCAATACCAGCGTTGACAGGCCCCGGCGAGCGTTCGCCAACTTTCGTTCAGATCGACGGTTCAAGGAAGAGAAAGTACCTCCTGTGGTTCTCAGGCCGCGCCCGGCGCAGACCCGACCGCCATTATATCAACTCGCCCCCCGCCATGTCGACACGGCCGGAGTGAAACGCAAGGGCGCAAAGACCAATTTGAAACGCAGATACGCCGAGGTCGCAGAGAAGGCGCAGAGAATATTGTTGGCGAGTGGCGACTGGGTCAGCCCGGTTGCCGAACCTCAATAGAGTCTCTGCGTTCCTCCGTTCCCTCTGTGTCTCTGCGTTTCAACCATTCCGTTCCTTTGCGCCTTTGCGCCTTTGCGTTTCCACCATTCGCAGGCTAGCCGCCAAGGATGAAGTTGCACTGCACTTTGCCGATGCGCACCCGGTCGCCGTTGCGCAGGCGGGTGGGCACGCCGCCCGGCAGCCGCCTGTCGTTCAGAAAGGTGCCGTTGGCGCTGCCCAGGTCCTCGATAAAGTAGCCGCCGGCGTCGGCCAGGATGCGCGCGTGCTGCCGCGACACGTAGGCGGCAGGGTCGTTGTACGTCAGGTCGAGGTGCGGGAAGATCTGCCGCGAGAGGCTGCGCCGCCCGATGTTGAACGGATTCTCCAGGATGCGCCGCTCCCACAACACGCCGTTCGGCCCGAGCACCTGTATCCGCCCCGCGGGCCTCCCCGCTAGCGAGGCTCCGCACCGCCCACAGAAATGCGCCTTCGGCTGGTTGCTCGACCCGCACACCATGCAGATCTGCTCGCCTTCCGCAGGGCGTCCCGCGCCGTTCGGCTCGCTCACGGGCACTACGGGCTGCTGGGCCGGTTGTGTGGGCGGGGTAGGCACGCGCCTTGGGGTCGGGCCGGGCTGCGTCGCGGGCTGCGGCATCGTGGAGGCCGTCGGCACAGGCGCACCTGTGCCCGCCGCGGCTACCGGAAGCGGCTTGATGGCAGCGGGCGCTTGCTGCCCGTGCACCACCGTGATCCCGCCCGGCGGGGTTAGCTCTACCTCCAACGGCGCTTCGTACGGCTTGCCCAGGCACCGCCTCAACTCCTCCTCGAACGCCTTGGCCGTCTGCGGCCGCGCATTCATGTCGCGCGACATCGAGCGGATGATGAGCTGCTCGGTCTGCGGCTTCAGTTTGGAGTTGAAATCGCGCAGGCTGTGTGGGGTGGTAGCGGGGGTGGGCGGCCTGCCCGTGAGCAGGTGGTACAGGGTCGCGGCCAGCGAGTACACGTCTGAGCGGGCATCGGTCTGCCCCTTGCCGAACTGCTCGAAGGGTGCGTACGCCGCCGTGCCCATGCTCATCGTGTCGCGGCGCTTGCCCTCTTTGTACGTGCGGGCGATACCGAAGTCGATCAGCTTGATCTGCCCGCTCGGCATGATCATGATGTTGGCGGGCTTGACGTCGCGGAAGATGATGGGCGGCTCCTGGTTGTGCAGGAACTGCAGCACCCCCGCCACCTGTATGCCGTACGCGAGCGCCTCTTCCTCGTCCATCGGCTGGCCGTGCAACCGGTCGATCTTCTTCTCGAGCGACTCGCCCGGTATCAGCTCCATCACGAGGTAGGGCCGCCCGCCCTCGGTGAAAAAGTCGGTCACGCGGGGCAAATTGGAGTGCTTGAGGTCGCTCAATATCTGCGCCTCGCGCCTGAATGCCTCGAGCAGCTGGCGGCGCTCCTCTTTTTCGCGGGCGCGCTCTTCCTCGGAGCCCGCCGGGCCGTGCGACACGGTCTGCGCCTCGATATCGGTGCGCATCTCCTTGACGGCCACGTGTACACCGCCGCGCCGCGTATCCTCCGACTTGTACACAGCTCCCATGCCGCCGCCGCCGATAACGCGGAGAATCCGGTAGCGGCCTCTCAGCATATAGCCGATAGGTAGGAACTCGTACATGGCTTCATTATAGGTTGGGGCAGTGGCAGTGTCAACGCGCATAGCATAGGAAAGGAGTCCTAGCGCGGCCGGGCATGAGTCCGGGGGCCGGGGCGGCGCCTCTGCAACAAACCTGCCCGACCCACGTACATGTAACCGAGGGGCGTGCTCGTATCCCCTTGAAGCGGATTGCGGATGCGGGCACGCTCTGCTCACTTTCTCGGATATAATGGTCCTGGCGGCCGCTCTCACCCGGGCCTTTCGAGGGTCCTTTCCCCATCACGCCGCCCCTCTCGCCAGGGCCGCGCCGTTCCCCCGGCTCGTTCCCCATTCAGACGCCCGATTCCACCGGGCCTCTAGCCAGGACAAAACAAACCTATGGCAACCAAGACCGGTCCCCGGCCATTCTCCGTCCCCGATACCCCGCCACGGCGCGGCAGCCTGTGGGGCAAACTCTGGTGGGTATTGATTGTCGTCTTCTTCCTCGTCATCGTCCTCCCGGCAATCCTCGCCGAGATGATCACCGACTGGATGTGGTTCGGCAGCCAGGGCCTCGCCGAGGTCTACACCACCCGCCTGTGGCTCTCCGTGGGCGTCTTCTTCGGCGCGGGCATCCTGTCGGCCCTGCTCCTCTACCTCAACTGGCGCATCGCCTGGAGCTTCGCGCGCCGGCGCGCCGAGTTCGAGGGCCAGCAGGAGGCTATCCCGCCTCGTCTCGTGCGCTGGATAATCCTCGGCACCGCCGCGATGCTCGGCCTCTTCTTCGGCCTCAGCATGGCAGACGAGTGGCCCACCATCCTGCTCTACCTCAACAGCGTGCCCTTCGCGCAAACCGACCCCATCTTCAACAACGACATCGGCTTCTACGTGTTCGGCTTGCCCCTGTTCCGCATGCTGCGCGGCTGGCTCGTGGCGCTGGTGGTCATCTCGGCCATCGGCACGGCCGTCATCTACGCGATAGGCGCTATGCCCCAGATCGGCCGCCGCCTGGCCGACATGCAGCGCCGCGCCAACCTGCCCGGCGTGCCTCGCCGCTCGGAATCTGACAGCGCGTTCTCCCTGCTCGGCGCGTTCGACGGCCGCGCGGGCGCGCATCTTTCGGTGCTGGTCGCGCTGTTCCTCGTCTTGATAGGCTTCGGCTACTGGCTCGACCGCTACGACCTGCTCTATGAGGGCGGCGGCGTGGCCTTCGGCGCGGGCTATACCGACGTGAACGCCCGCCTGCCAGCCTACAACATCATGATGTTCGTCGCGGCGATCATGGCGGTGCTGCTGCTCGTCAACATCCGCTTCCGCACGTGGAAGCTGCTTGCGGGTGCCGTGGGCGTGTGGCTGCTGGCCTTCGTGCTGGTCGGCGGGGTATACCCGTGGTTCGTGCAGCAGTTCCAGGTCAAGCCGAGCGAGTCGCGCCTGGAAACGCCTTACATCGAAAACAACATCGCCGCCACGCGGCAGGCGTTCGGCCTCGACAAATTCAGCGAGCGCGAGGTGCCCGCCGTGCAGTCGGTCACGCCCCAGCAGGTGCGCGAGAATTCCAACCTCGTGCGCAACATCCGCCTGTGGGACTACCGCCCGCTGCAGGACACCTTCCGCCAGCTTCAGGTGATCCGCCCGTACTACACCTTCACCGAGCCTGACATCGACCGCTATATGATCGGCGGCAGGCTGCAGCAGGTCATGCTCTCGGCGCGGGAGATCAACATCGCGGGTCTCGGCGCGCAACAGGCCACCTGGGAGAACCAGCACTTCCGCTACACCCACGGCTATGGCGCGGTCGTGTCGCCCGTGAACGAGATCGTGGGCGAGGGCCTGCCGCGCCTGTACGTGCGCGACATCCCGCCTGTCACCGACGTGCCCGAACTCAGGATGGACCGCCCCGAGATCTACTACGGCGAGGCCACCGACGAGTACGTGTTCGTCAACAGCCAGGCCATCGAGGAGTTCGACTACCCGAGCGGCGACGACAACGTCACAACGCGCTACCAGGGCGAGGGCGGCGTCGAGGTGTCCAGCTTCTTGTCCCGCTTGCTGTTCGCCGTGCGCTTCGGCGACGGCAACGTCATGCTCACCCCCTACATCACCGAGGGCACGCGGGTGCTGTTCCACCGCAACATCCACAACATGGTGCGCACCCTCGCCCCGTTCCTGGCATACGACGGCGACCCCTATGTGGTCATCGCCGACGGCAAGCTCTACTGGATACAGGACGCCTACAGCTACACCGACCGCTACCCCTACTCCACGCCCGACTCGGGCATCAACTACATCCGCAACTCGGTCAAGGTCGTGATCGACGCCTACCACGGCGACGCCGTATTCTACGTGTCCGACCCTACCGATCCCATCGTGCAGGCCTACCGGGGCATCTTCCCGCAGCTTTTCAGCGACATGGAAGCCATGCCCGAGTCGCTGCGCGCCCACGTCCGCTACCCCGAGGACCTGATCAACATTCAGGCCCGCGTGTACTCCACCTACCACATGACCAACCCGGTCGTGTTCTACAGCAAAGAGGACGTGTGGGCGATCCCGCAGGGGCCTGAGGACACCAGTATCGTTCCGCCCGAGGCCTACTACGTCAACATGCAGCTGCCCAACGACCCCAAAGAAGGCTTCATGATCATCCAGCCCTTCACGCCGCGAGGGCGCGATAACATGATCGCCTGGATGGCCGCCAAGAGCGACGGCGAGGACTACGGTGAGGTCGAGGTAATCCGCTATCCAAAGCAGCAGCTGATCTACGGCCCGCGCCAGATCGAAGCCCGTATCGACCAGGACCCGATCATCTCGCAGCAGCTGACCCTGTGGCGCTCCAGCGGCTCGCAGGTAGTGAGGGGCAACCTGCTCACGGTGCCTATCTCAAACACCGTGCTGTACGCCGAGCCGCTCTTCCTGCAAGCGACCAGCGGGCGCTTCCCCGAGCTGAAGCGCGTTATCGTCGCCACGGGCGACAGCGTGGGCATCGGGGCCGACCTGAATAGCGCGCTCGAAGTGGCGTTCAAGCTGCGCCCCGGCGAGATCGTGGGCGCTGACGGAGGCGGGCAGCCATCGGGCACCCCTGTGCCCGGCGCGACCCCGCCGCCCGGCGGCACGCCCTCGGTGCGCTCGCCCGCCGAGATCACCGCCTCGGCACTCGAGCACTACAACCGCGCCCAGCAAGCCCTTCAGGAGAACGACTGGGCCACCTACGGCCGCGAGCAAGAGCTGATGAAGCGCGACCTCGAGGAGCTTGCTCGCACCTACGGCGTGCCCACTCCCACCATCCCGGCGGGCCCAACCCCGCCCCCCTCCACACCCTCGCCTTAGCACGCCGTCACATCCCTACACATACCGGCAGGGCACCCAGACTGGGTGCCCTGCGCGCGTGCCGAGCACTTGGACCCATCGGTAAGCTCAGCCTGCCGCAGCTCCCAAATCAAGAATCTCACAAAGGCATTCGGAAGATTTGAAATAGTTGCGTAACATCTGTCGGGTAGACTTAATCACCAACCTCAAACAGGCATCCGGCATGTAGGGGCGTTTTCACCGGTTGCTCACCGTGACTTACTCCTATACTTTACGCGGCGTGGCAGAGCGTTGAAAGGAGAGAGCGATCATGGGTGCGGCAGCAACATCGGCTACAACAGCCCCCTCGCAGGGCACCTCCAACACCTTCCGCGCAGTCAGAATCCGAGCAGCTGTGTTTGCCCTGGCTCTGGTCGCATTGGGTGGTGCGCA
>DASTEB010000069.1:0-5603 GCA_035710025.1 Chloroflexia bacterium | reverse complement strand
CATCGTGGGCCAGCTTACTGTCGAAGAGATCGTGAAGCAGCCCGAGATGGTGGCCGACCGAATGCGCGGCACCTCGGCCGACGACATGGACAAGATGGGCCTCGAGATCGTGTCGTTCACCATCAAAGAGGTGAAGGACCAGAACGAGTACATCATCAATATGGGCCGCCCGGACGTGGCCGCTATCCGCCGCTCGGCAGATATCGCCACCGCCGAGGCCGAGCGCGACACCGCCATCAAGCGCGCCCAGGCAATGCGCGAGTCGGCCATCGCCCAGGCGCAGGCCGACCAGGAGCGCGTGATTGCCGAGACCGCCTCGGCCGCGAAGCAGGCCGAGGCTCAGCGCGACCTCGAGCTAAAGCGGGCCGACTACCTCGCTTCCGTCCGGAGGCAGCAGGCAACTGCCGACAAGTCCTACGACATCCAGGCCAACGTCATGCAGCAGCAAGTGGTGGCCGAGCAGGTAGGGGTCGAGCGCGTGCAGCGCGAAGAGCAGATCAAGGTGCAGGACGCCGAAATCCAGCGCCGCGAGCGCGAGCTGATCGCCACCGTGCTCAAGCCCGCCGAGGTCGAGCGGCAGCGCATCGAGACGCTGGCTGAGGCCGAGAAGCAGAAACGGGCCATCGAGGCCGAGGGCGTCGCCGAGGCGGTCAGGCTGGAGGGCGCCGGCCAGGCCGACGCGGAGCGGTCGGTCGGTATGGCTCAGGCCGAGGTTATCCGGGCCAAGGGCCAGGCCGAGGCCGACGCGATGCATATGAGGGCGCAGGCCTTCCGCGAGTACAACCAGGCGGCCGTGCTCGACAAGCTGCTTACCGGTATGCCGGAGGTGGCGCGTGCGATGGCCGAGCCGCTCAGCAAGGTGGACAAGATCACCATCGTGTCGACCGGTGCGAACGACGGGCGCGGAGCTGGAGCCAATCAGATTACCGCCGACATAGCCCGCATGATCGCCCAGGTGCCCGAGCTGTTCGAGACGCTAACCGGCGTCAAAGTGGGTGACTTGATGGGGCGGGTGACCGGCCTGGACGGCGCCGCTCCGACCTCGACCCCGGTCGCGGGCAACGGCTCGACCGCCTCTCGCGAAGTGATCGAAGGCGTGGCGCGGCCCGCGACGTCGGCGGCTCCTGCTCCTCCGCCTCCGCCGAAGGACATCGAGAAGTAAAGATATCGCGGATAAGCGAAAGGCCACCCTAACAGGGTGGCCTGTTCGTTTTGCCGGGCCGTTAGCCTTCGGTCGGGCTTGCGGCCTCTTGAGCGCGATACTGCTCCCAGTCGCGCACCTGGCAGTACGGCCCGCGGCGGCAGAGGAAGCGCGTATTCTCGTTAGAGCCGCACGATAGGCAAGTCTCGCGGCGTTCCTCCTCGGTCAGCGTAGCCGACAGGTTTGCCGCGAGGATGCCCGCCGCTGTCCTGTGAACCTTGGGGTTGAGCGGCGCATGCCCCTGCCTCACCCTCAGCTCCTGCCTGTGTAGCTCGAAGGCGTCCCACAGCAGCGTCAGGCCGACGATGCCAAGCGCGGCGGATACGACGTCGCTCCCGGTCTGCGTGCTGCCGAGCAACAACAGCAGCCCCGACAGGAAGATAACGGGCGCGGGCCTGGTGCCGAAATAGTAGTGCACAATTCGCACGAGCACGTGCCCCCACCAGATGGTGAGGAACGTCACGCCCGCCAGTACCGGCCCCGCCCACATGAGGTCGCCCATCTAAAAGCTCCACCACTTGCCGAGGCCCGGCCTCGACCCGTGATCGTGGCCTTCGGCGTTCGCCTTTGGTCGGGATGCGCGGGCAGGGTTGGCGCGGAACAGCCCGTGGTCCACGCGCTCTTCCTGGTGGGGCAGTTCGACCGCGCCCCAGGCGATGCTGCCGCCCGCGATACCGACGATAGCGGCCAGCACGAAATTGGGCATGAACAGCGAGGCGGCCACCATCGCGAGGCCCGCCGCGAGCACCCACTTCCAGCGGTAGGCGCCGACGTAGTACTCGAAGCGGATGACCCACACGAAGCCGAGGCCAATCACCAGCGCGGAAAAGAGGCCGAGCAGGATGCCGGTCCAGTTCAAAGTGCTCCTCCGAACAAGGCTTGAGGGTAAGCCTGCGCGTCAGCCCTGGCGCCGCTTATCGCGGTCTCGCGGATCGTCGACCACGCTGTTGCCCTGCGCGTCAATCCAGCGTCCGATGAACACGGCAAACGCCAGCGTCGCCACTGCCAGCAGCACTACAGCCAGCAGCGGTAGCAGCCATCCCAGGGCGTCGGTTGTTCCCGGCGTGACGAATTCCATCGCGGCTCCCCCAATCTTTACGAAGTGAAATTATACGGGCAGCCGCCTGCCGTGTCCAGACGCGAAAACGTTAATACGGCCGCTCTGCCGAGCCGCCTTCCGCGTTCTGCGTCGGCCCGCTGCCGTTCCCCGAGCGCACGGCCGACTGGCCCGTCGCGGCTGGGCGCGCCCACGGCAGCCACCGCGCAGCGGGCGTACCGGCGGCCTGGGAGTATGCCGGGATCGTCACCACCACGGTTGTGCCCTCGCCCGGCCGGCTGTCGATTTCGAGCGTTCCGCCGTGCGCCGCCACGATCTCGCGGGCGATTGCCAGCCCCAGCCCCAGACTGCCGGTCGTGCCCGCCCCGCGCGCCTTGTCCACGCGGTAGAAGCGCTCCATGACGCGCGTAAGCTCCTCCTCGGGGATGCCCCGGCCCGTGTCGCGTACGGAGATGCGGACCCCACCGGGCACGGGCGCCGAATCGACAAGCACGCTCCCGCCCGCCCGTGTGTACTTGAGCGCGTTGTCTACAAGGTTCCCGAGCGCCTGCTTGAGCCTGTCAGGGTCGGCGGGCGTGGTCAGCTGCCCCGCGCGGGACGATAACGAAAGGCTTACGCCCGCTGCCGCTGCCTGGGGCTGCATCGCAAGCACCTGCTCCCGCACGACCTGTTCGACGTCAACCGGCCTAAGGTCCAGCGCAGACAGCCCGCTCTCCAGCCTCGTGAGCGTGAGCAGTTCGTTCACCAGCCGCGACATCCGTTCGGCCTCCGCGTTGATGATGCCCGCGGCCTGCCTGTATCCTTGCTCATCCGTTATGGCCCCATCGAGCACGGCCTGAGAAAAGCCCTGTATCGAGGTCAACGGCGTCTTGAGGTCGTGCGACACGTTCGCCACGAAGTCGCGCTGCGCGCGGTGCGCCCGATCCACCTCCTCGGCCATCGCGTTGAAGCGGCTGCTCAGCGTGGCTAGCTCGTCGCGCCCGCGCACCGGCACGCGCTGCGAGTAGTCGCCCCGCGCCATCGCATCGGTGGCGCGCGCCAGCCCCGCGACAGGCCGCGAGATCGAGCGGGCCAGAAGCAGCGCCACGAGCAGGGAGGCCGCCAGCGCGACGAACCCGGCGGGCACGAGCACGCCCCTCAAATCGCCCCTCAGTGCGTCCAACAATCGCGGCTGGGGCTGGGCCAACACTACGATGTACGGCGCGAGCGACCCCGTGCTCTGTCCGGACTGGTCGCCTATCCGTGGCAGCCTGATTCGCCTGGCCACGTACTGCAGCGCCGTAGGCTCGCCTTCGAAGCGGATGAACCCTTGTGTGCCTCCTGCGGTTCCAAGCTGACGCGCAAGCTCGGCGTCGTCTACGTCGAACGTGAACCGCTCGCCCTGCGCGTCGTACCGGGACGACGTGTCCTCGACAACGGTTAGCGTGTCGGGGTTCACGAGCAGCACGCGCACGCCCGAGCCTCGTATCGCGTCCTGCACGCCCGCGAGCACCTGCCGCGAGACGGCGGTCTGCCGCCTGTTCTCGCCGGTGAGCGCGATGCGCACCAGCGGCATGGCGAGCGACCACTTCTCTTCGAGCACGCGGTACCCGGTGCGAACGGCGTACTCGTTCGCCAGCGCCAGCATTACCAGCAGCGCCAGCACAAGGCAGATCACCGCCACGGCGGCGTACGAGAAGAGCAGCTTCAGGCGCAGCGTGCGAAACATAAAGCCGCCCCTACCCGACCTGGTCCCCGGCCGGCGCGCCCACGACCGCCTTGTAACCCACGCCGCGCACCGTCTGGATCCCCAGGTCCGACCCTTCGAGCCTGTCGCGCAGGTGGGCCACGTGTACGTCAATCGTGCGCGTGCCGCCGAAGAAGTCGTAGCCCCACACGACATTGAGCAGCCGGTCGCGCTCCAGCACGATGCCGATGTTCTGCGCAAACGCCACCAGCAGGTCAAACTCTTTCAGCCGCAGGTCCACGGGCCGCCCCGCAATTGTTACTTCGCGCCTGTCGGGGTAGATGCTCGTGTTTCCTACGACGATGGGGCCGCCCGAGTGCGCGGAGGGCGCCGCCGGGGGCGTGCTCCTACGCAGAACTGCCCGCACACGCGCCAACAGCTCGCGCGGGTTGAACGGCTTGGCCAGGTAATCGTCGGCCCCAAGCTCCAGCCCGACGATCTTGTCGATATCCTCACCGCGCGCCGTGAGCATGATGATCGGCACGTCGCTCTCGCGGCGGATGCGGCGGCACACCTCCCAGCCGTCCACCTCAGGCAGCATCAAGTCGAGCACCACCAGCGCGGGCTTGTCCTGCGCGAACCGCTCCAGCGCCTCGCGCCCGTCGTGCGCGGGCACCACCGTGTACCCTTCTCGCGCCAGGTACAGCTTCACAAGCTCTACGATGTTTGGCTCGTCGTCCACGACGAGGATCGCTTTGTCGCTCATTTGGGTGGCCTCAGCGCGATTATAGCACGCGCTTACGCGCCCGAATGTTAAGCGAACGTAAACCCGACCGCGGACCGAGGTCCGAACGCACGTGCTGTGCTATAATGTACTCTGGCATTAATTCCAGGCTGGAGGAAACTCAAACGTCATGTCAGACATCCCTACCAACGAAGCTAGTGGAGCCTACCGGGTCGAGCGCGACTCGCTAGGCGAGGTTCAGGTGCCGGTCGATGCATGGTACGGGGCGCAGACGCAGCGCGCCATCCGCAACTTCCCCATCACGGGCCTGCTTCCCCACCCCACGATGGTCCGCGCCACTGTGCTGGTCAAGCGAGCAGCAGCCGAGGTCAACCGCGACCTGGGCCAGCTGGACCCCGAGCGCGCCGGTGCCATCATAGCGGCCGCCGAGCGCGTGCTGAACGGCGATTATATCGACCAGTGGCGCGTCGACCCGATCCAGGCGGGCGCCGGCACGTCGCACAACATGAACACCAACGAGGTGCTCGCCAACCTCGCGAACGTAAGTCTGGGCGGCAACAAGGGCGAGTACAAACCCGTCCACCCGAACGACCACGTCAACATGGCCCAGTCGACCAACGACGTCTTCCCCACGGCCATGCGCATCGCCGCGCTGCTCGAACTGCGCGAGCTTTACCCCTCGCTCGACCGCCTGCAGAAAGCCCTCGCCGACAAGGGCCGCGAGTTCGACCACATCGTCAAGTCGGGCCGCACGCACCTGCAGGATGCCGTACCCATCCGCCTCGGCCAGGAGTTCACCGCCTACGCCCGCACGCTCGAGAAGATGGGGCGCAAGATCCGCCTGGCGTCCGAAGCCCTGGCCGAGCTAAACATCGGTGCCACTGCAGCGGGCACCGGCTTGAACAGCGACCCGCGCTACCAGAAGCAGGTAGTC
>DASTEB010000068.1:0-12371 GCA_035710025.1 Chloroflexia bacterium | reverse complement strand
GCAGGTCTGGGGTAGTGGTGAATAAGGCGCTCGCCAGGTCATCCGAGTTGATGCCGTTCTCCGACGGGATGGTGCGGGTGTGGGCCGTCACCGTCGTGATAACCGAAGTGTTAGGGCTTCTCCCCAGTTGCGTGTTGGCGCCGCCTGCTCTTCCTGAACGGCGCATTTGAAAATTGCCGGCAGGGCACAAGAGATGAGAAGGCTGCGTGAGGCTCGAACGGTATACCACGCTCCCCGGCGTACGAAGTCGGGTTGCCTAGAGTAATCCCCGGGCGCGGTCGACAACCTGCTCCCATGTCAGACCGTAGCCTTCATCCCAGGAGGCTTTCCATGCGACTTCACCCAGCAAGGTACGAGCTTCGGCCATGTTGAACGTCATGTCCTCGCGCTCCAGGCTGCTGTGGATTCCCTGCAGGATCGCCTCTGCCCCGCCGAAGAGCACTGCTGCGTCGTGTGCCCCTCCGAGCGCCGCGACAACCCCGGCGGCCCCGCCAAGGGCCTGGCCGATAGCCGGTATTAGTCCGATCTCCACAGCCTGCGCAAAGGCCTGAGAGTAGAGCCCACCGGCCTCGACGTAATGCCCCAGGCGGTGCTCGTCGCGGCCCATTCGAGCATAGGTGTGCGCGATACCTGGCCGGGCTCCCTGCTGAACAAAGATGTCCAGCGCTTCCGCGTTCAACCGGCGTGACTGCTCATCGTCGTCTTCCAGGAAGGCAATACCGGCAAGCTCATAAAGCGCCCAGGCCAGAAGCCTCTGGTTGCCAATCTCGCGGCAAACGGTACTGCACTCGGTGAGGATCCTCCTGGCCTCGTCGTAATCGCGCAGGCCCGCCGTGGCCGCGCCAAGGGCATATAGTATCGCGGCTTTGGTGTCATTGCCACCATCCCCACCATGCAAGGCGAGGGCCTCCAGGCTGAGCAACCGCGCTTCAAAGTGCTCGCCCTTACTTACCTTGATAGTCGCGATGGACTGTAAAGATGCGATAATACCCGGCCTGTCATCGATCTCACGCCGAATTGTCAGGCAACGCTCGTGGATCGCCAACCCGCGATCGAATTCGTTCATCCCTACGGCGGCCGCCATAACGTTCAACGCGTCCGCAATGCCCTCCTTATCACCCACTGTTTCGAAGAGCGCTGCGCTCTCTGAGAGCGTGGCCTCGGCCAGGCTGTACTCTCCCATGCGGAACTGGAAGCGCCCCAGCCCGCGCAAGGCGTTGGCGCGAGCGCGAGCCAGCCTCGAATTGCCCTCCGGCTGTTCCTGTGTAACTCTACCTGGCTGGAGCGCCAGTGCCCGCTCCAACCAGGCGCGCCCCTCCCCGAAGTGCCCTCGACGTTCCCAGAAGCGATCCAGCGACCCCGCTAACCTCATCGCGATTTCCGCCTCTCCCCTTTCGCAACTCCAGTGCAGGGCCGCCCTGATGTTGTCGTGTTCCCGTTCGACTAGCCTCAACATTGCTGCCTGGCTCGGCGTGAAGTACCGGGCTGCCAGAGCCTCGACGAGTTCAGCGAAGTACACTGCGTGGCGGCGGGCTGCCTCATGGGCCTCCCCGGCCTCCGTAAGCCGATGTAGCCCGTATTCCCTCAAAGTCTCGAGCATGCCGAACCGGGGCTCTTCTAAAGCCTCTATCGATCCGGCTTCTACTTCCACCCTGGTGACAAGACTCTTGTTCAGAAGCGAAGTCATGCCATCGAGGGCCGTGCGCGTATCCAACTCACGTCCCTGTGCGCCCAGTACTTTCTCGACAGCGTCGAGAGAGCAGCCGCCCGCGAACACCGATAGCTCCCGGAAGAGCTTCTTCTCCTCCTCGTCAAGCAGGTTGTAGCTCCAGGTGATGGCAGCTTCCAACGCGCGCTGGCGCGGCGGCAGGTCTACTTTTCCCCCGACCAAGAGTTTGAACCGCTGGCCGAGGCGCGAGAGGATCGCTTCGGGCGCAAGTACTTTGACCCGCGCGGCGGCAAGCTCGACCGCGAGGGGCAGTCCCTCCAACCTGCGGCAAATCTCGGCAACGGCCGGCGCGTTCCGTCTTGTGAGCTCGAACTGGGGGAAAACTTCGATTGCCCGCTCGACAAACAGGGAAACCGCCTCGTACTGAATCAGATCGTCCGGCTCGGGCGGTGCATCGCGGCCCGGCACTGTCAGAGGCGGCACTGCATACTCGTGTTCTCCCCGCAGGTTCAGCGGCGAACGGCTGGTGGCGAGCACTTTGAGATGCGGGCATGGAGCCAGCAATTCCGCGACCACGCCAGCGGCAGGCAAAAGGTGCTCGAAGTTGTCCAGGACCAGGAGAATGTGCCTGTCGCGCAGGGCTTCGAGCAGGCTATCGCGCAGGGGTAGGCTGGCTGATTCGGCCACCCCGAGCGCCTGGGCTATGCTGCGTTCCACCATCTCCGGCTCGGTCAGGGGTGCCAGGGACACGAAGTACACCCCGTCCGCAAATTCGCCCAGTCCCGATGCGACCTGTATCGCCAGGCGGGTCTTGCCTGTGCCCGGGGTGCCGGTCAGCGTCACGAGCCTGCGCCCCGGCTGCCGGAGCAGGTTTGATACAGCGACCACCTCGCGCTCGCGACCAATGAACTCTGCTGTCTGAGCCGGAAGATTGCCCGGGGCGCGGCCGGGCGCCTTACTCTTGCCTCTACCCTTGCGTCTGGAGGCAGAGCGCACCCCACGCTCGTCGCGATCCCCATTCCCTGCTAGCTCTTCGGCCTGCTGCAAGAGGTGGCGCGTCGCGTCACTCGGTTCCACCCCCAGCTCGCGGCGCATAATTCGCTCGCAGTGGCGGTAGACGCTGATGACACCTGCGCGGTCTCCGTTCGCGAGATGCACGCGCATCAAGCGTCGGTAGTTTTCCTCCTGCAGGGGATCGTGCCGCAGCAGACGCTGCGCGTACAGCGCCGCTGTGTTGAATTCGCCCACGCTCTCCAACCCCGAGACCAGTGCCGTGAGCGACCACAGGAAGCCCTGCCTCAGATGCTCTCGCGGGGCCAGAACCCACTCGTCATAGCAAGCAGGCAACAGGTCACCGGTGTAGAGATCCACCGTCTCCTGCAGTAAGGCGGATGCCCTCGCGGGCCGGGTGTTGGCCGGGCCGTGCGCGTGCTCGGCCCCATTTCCTGCGACGTGCAGCGCGCGCCGGGCTTCGGCCAGGCTCCGCTCGAACTCCATTACGTCGAGAGAAAGGGGATTGTCGTTACGCCACTGGAGGCTCCGCCGGTCAATGGAGATGTACCGCTCGAGGTCGGGCAGGGCGCGGCGCAGCGCCATTATGAGGTTACGCAGGTTGGAGAGGGCTTGCTCTTCAGATGAGTCGGGCCAGAAGAGAAAGGCGATGTGCTGCCGGGACTGCGGCGCGTCACGGTGCAGCAGCAAGTAGGCGAGAAGCGCCTGCAGGCGCGGGGTATTCAGCGTAGTTACAGGCCCATCGCCTAATACCACGCTGAATTCACTAAGCAGTCTGACCTGGATCTCGGGCTGCATGACACTCCCGGCCGGGATTGTAAATCAAGGGGTCTTTGCAGGACAGCAAGTGCTGCGAGCCCGAATAGCGTTAGCACGGCTCCAGCGCTCAGACTATAAACGATAGCATGGTGGAAGTCAACTCATGCTGTCGCATGGGGCCTTCCTTCGTGGGTTGCCCGGGCCGATCCGGCAGCCGGTGTACTAAACTCACCCGGAATCGACCGGAATCAGACGATCTGGAGACGCTTCCGCCCCTATACTGCCCCGCATTACCCAACTAAAGGCGGGAAGAACATCATGCTGCGCCAAAATGAGTACCGGTCCGAGCTATTCACGCTGCGGGTCTGGCCTGAAGAGATTACCGGCGGCCAGGTCGAATGGCGCGGCAAGATACAGCGCGTGACAAGCGGCGAGTCGACTTACTTCCACAGTTGGGAAGCAATGATGTCGTTTCTGCTGACGACCCTGGAAGCAGGTCTCGTAACGAGCGCACCGGACGAGGAGGAGCCCCGATGAACCACACACCTGTACGGCCTGACCGGCATGTTGGCTTTCGCAGACGCGCAGCAACCACCGGGTTTGCCTTTATCACTCTCCTCCTGTTAGTCGCGGGCTTGAGTGTGCCGCGGCTGTGGGCCGCGTCGGGGCCGTCTGCTGCCCTCCCTCCCCCTGCTCCCGACGTGCAGGTGCTGTGCGTGGACGACGACGGCGGGGCCACCGATGCGCCCTGCGCCAACCCCACCGCCTTCACCGGCATCATGGCTGCGGTCGACGCGGCTGTCAGCGGCGACGAGGTGCGCATCGCTGCCGGCACTTACACCGGCACAGGCGCTGCGGTGGTCACGCTCACCGAGACCCTGACCCTCACGGGCGGCTACCCGGGCGGCGCGGGCGGCTGGGCTACCCCCGGCGATCACACGTTGACCGTCATCGACGGCGAGAATGCTCGCGCGGGTGCCAGCGTTGGCACCTCCGGCCTGACTATCGTCATGCAGAACCTGACAGTGGTAAACGGCGGCATTCACTTGGTTGCGACCAGCACGGTCTCTAACAGCATGCCCTTGACCACCCACACCCTCAGGCAGACCTTCGGCACGATCGCGGGGACAGCGCCTATTAGCGTGACCGGGGTGCTTACCCTGTCGAATGCTACTCAGACGGGCACAGGCAGCATCGACGTCCTGCCGGGAGCGCAGGCCCACCTGTCGGTTCTCATACAGCTGCAAGGATCTCGTACGCTCAACAATTACGGCTCGGCCACCTGGAGCGGGAACGGCTTCCTGGACCTGGGGTCAGGCAACGGGCAGACCTTCAACAACCATGCTGGGGCCAGCTTCACTGTGTCCAACGTCGCCGGGCAAACGCTCGACGTAAACGGAGGAGGAGTCTTCAACAATATCGGGACATTCACCAGGCAGGGCACAGGCCTGACTCGCTTCTCGTTTGGGTCTACTTTCAACAATAGCGGCACGGCTGACGCACAGGGCGGCATACTTTCTGTTGGCCCTGGCAGCAGCACGGGCCTTTTCGGCATAGGAGCGGGGGCGACTCTGCGCATGGCAGGCAACAATCACACCTTCACGGCTAGCTCAAGCATTTCCGGGGCGGGACAGGTGGTATTTGAGAACAGCACACACACCATAGATGGCACGTACGACGTCACCGGGCCAACCACAATCATCGGCGCAACTGCCAACTTCAACAGTGTTGGGGCCAACACCGCCACATCGATGGGCGTGCTGACCCAGACCGGTGGGCTGCTCGGGGGCACCCGGGTTATCAGCGTCACCGAGCGGCTCACCTGGTCAAACGGCATCCACGCAGGTAGCGGCAGCACCGACATCCTGCCGGATGCTCAGGCCAACCTGTCGGTCAACAATCAGATCCAGGACGGCCGGACCTTCAACAATCACGGAGCCGTCGTATGGACAGGCAACGGTCAAATCAGCCTGGGCAGTGGCGGTGCGGGACCCGGTGTGTTCAACAACCACGCCGGGGCCAGCTTCGCTGTGTCTAACAGCACGGGGCAAACGCTCGATGTAGGCGGAGGAGGTGCTTTCAACAATTCCGGGACGTTCACCAGGCAGGGCTCAGGTCTGACCCGGTTCTCGTTCGAGTCCCCTTTCAACAATAGCGGTACGGTCGACGTGCAGGGGGGGAGGCTCAGTGTTGGCCCCGGGAGCAGCACCGGCGCGTATGACATAGCGGCCGGCGCGACCCTGAACATGGCAGGGGGCAACCATACCTTCGCGGCAAGCTCCTCTATTTCGGGTGCGGGGCAGATGATATTTGAGAACAGCACCCACACCATAGATGGCACGTACGATGTCATCGGGCCAACCACAATCATCGGCGCGACCGCCAACTTCAACAGTGTGGGGAACAACACCGTCACCACGATGGGCGTGCTGACCCAGACGGCCGGAACCCTCGGCGGCACGCGTGTCATCAGCATCACAGAGCGGCTGCACTGGGTGCAGGGCATTACGGAGGGCACCGGACGCACCGACATCCTGCCGGGAGCCGCACTGAACATTACGGGTCCCGGAGCCTCGCAAGTCATCAACGGCAGGACCCTCAACAACTACGGCACGGCAACGGATTCTGGGGCCGGCCATCTGAGCCTCGGCGCCGGCGGCTTCGGCCCGGGCATGTTCAATAACCAGGCAGGGGCGACGTACAACCTTCTGAACAACGACCCTATCGAGGGGGCCGGTACCTTCAGCAACCTGGGCACGCTAATTAGGCAAGGCAGCACAGGCACGGCGCAGATAACCTGCACCTTCAACAACAGCGGGTTGGTCGATATACAGAGCGGGACGCTGCTTGTGGGCCAGGGGAGCAGCACCGGCGCGTACAGCATAGCGGCAGGAGCGACTTTGCGCCGGGCAATCGGCACGCATACCTTCGAATCAAGCTCCTCCATATCGGGGGCCGGGCAGGTGACGTTTACGGACGGCACCCACAACATCAACGGCACCTACGACGTCGGCGGCCCGACCACTATCACCGCTCACACGGTCAACTTCAACAGCGTCGGGGCCAACACCGCCACCGTAATGAGCGTGCTAACTCAGACGGGCGGGGTCCTCGGCGGCACCCGCGTCATCAGCATAACCGAGCGGCTCGACGCGTTGGCCGGAGAGATGCATACCGGGCGTACCGACGTCGTCGCGGGGGCGCAGCTCAACCTGGTTGGCCACTTTAGTGTCCTGAATGGCCGCGTGCTCAACAACTACGGCGCGGCCACACAATCAGGAGCGGGCAATTTCGTTTTGTGCTGCGGCTCCATTCCGCCAACGGTGCACGGAACGTTCAACAACCAAGCAGGGGCGACGTTTACCACACTCAACGATCTCTCCAGCAACCAGGGCGGCAGCGGAGTGTTCAACAACATGGGCACGTTCATCAAGACCGGGGGCACCGGCACGACCACCATGGAGGGCACGTTCAACAACAGCGGGCTAACTGAAATTAGGAGCGGCACCTTTTCGGCGTTCAGGCCCGGGCCCCAGACGGCTGGCACGATGCGCATGGCAGGAGGCAACCTGCGGTTTGACGTCCTCGGAGTAGTATTCCAACTGCAGGGCGGCAACCTGGAAGGGGCGGGCACCGTTACCGGCTCGGTGAGCAACACCGGCGGCACGGTCAGCCCCGGCGCGCCTGCCTCCCCCGGCCTGATGACCATCACGGGCAGCTACACGCAGGGCGCGGGCGGTACGCTCAACATCGAACTGGGCGGCCTCACGCCCGCTACCGAGTACGACCGGCTGGACGTGGACGGCGCGGCCTCGCTTAACGGCGAGCTCCACACGAGCGCCATAAACGGCTTTGTACCCGGCCTCGGCGATAGTTTCACCGTGCTGCTGTACGGCTCGCGCTCGGGCACGTTCTCGTCGATTGCGGGCGGCACGTACACGGCCAACTACAACCCGAACGACCTGACGCTCGTGGTCGGCGGGCCTGTCTCAACTGCCACGCCAACGGGCACCCAGGTACCCACCAACACTCCCACGAGCACTGCAACAACTACGCCGAGCCCAACTCGCACAGCCACGAGCACCGCTACGAACTCACCTAGCAGCACGCCGACCAATACTCACACCGCAACACATACCTCAACTAGCACGGCCACACCGACTAACTCGCCCACCGGCACCCCTACTATCACCGCTACCCCGACCAACACGTCCACGCTAACAGCCACGCCTACCCGCACCGCCACATCGACCGTGACGCCGATCCCTACCGCTACTCCCACGAACACCCTTACGCCTACCCGGACCGCCACGCCCACGAACACAAGTACCGCCACTCCTGTCAGCTTCGTGGTGACTAACACGAACGACAGCGGTCCCGGATCGCTGCGTCAGGCAATCCTGAATGCCAATAGCGCACCGGGCACCGAAACCATCACCTTCGCCATACCAGGGCCCGGCGTGCACAAGATCGCTCCAGTGACGAGTTTGCCGACGATTACCGGCCCGGTGGTGATAGACGGCTTCAGCCAGCCCGGCACCGAGTCGGGCGGTGGGCCTTTGGGCCAGATTATCCTGCTTGTCGAACTAAGTGGGGAGAATCTGAGCACGGGGGGTATCGGACTCACCGTAAACGGGGGTAACAGCACCGTGCGCGGGCTTGTGATCAACCGCTTCTCGTCTAACGGAATCCGGATCTCGGGCTCGAGCGGTAACCATATCTACAGCAACTTCATTGGTACCAATGCGGCAGGGACCGAGGCCCAGAGTAACGGCACCGGCATATTCATTGTCAACTCGGCGAGCAACACCTTGGGTGGGATCGTCCCCGGTAGAGTAAATCTCAACCTTCTCTCAGGCAATCAGGGCTCGGGTATCCTGATAACCGGAAGCGGCTCAACCGGCAACCTCGTGCAGGGCAATTATATCGGCACAGACATTACGGGCACCAGACCTCTCGGGCAAAGTGTAGGCGTGAATATTAGCGCCACAGGGACGAATAACGTCATCGGCGGCCTGGATCCTCGAGCCCGCAACGTCATCTCCGCCAACACTAATGCCGGAATTACAATTAACGGGTCGGGAGCGAACAACAACTTGGTACTAGGTAACTACATAGGCACGGATGCCACCGGACAGTTTCCGCTGGGCAATCGCGGAGAGGGTATTTCTTTCATCGGCGGCGCCAACCAGAACCTGGTTGGGGGAACAGCAGCCGGGGCGCGCAATGTCATCGCGTTCAATGGTCTGCGAGGCATCGCTGTCACGGCGTCCGGGACAGCGGAAACAATCCGCAACTCCATCGTCGGAAACAGCATCCACAGCAACGGAGTAGTATCGCCCTCACTCGGGATTGACCTGGGCGGTGACGGCGTTACCCTCATTGACAATTGCGACCCGGACACCGGCCCCAACCTGTTGCAGAACTATCCCCTGATCACTTCGGTGGTGACGTCAACCAGCAGCATTACCATTACCGGTACGCTCGACAGTGCGCCAAACGGCAGTTACACTTTGCAGTTCTACGCGAACCGGTTCTGCGATGCGAGTGGGTTCGGCGAGGGCGAGGTGTTCCTGGGCTCGGCGCAGCTGGTAACCGGCCCGGGCTGCGGCACCGGGTTCAGCGTTACCCTGCCGGTGTTCATGCCGGACGGGTACTCGATTACCTCCACGGCCACAGACGCGCAGGGCAATACGTCCGAGTTCTCCGCGTGCAAGTTGATAGGCCAGCCAGTCGCAACCCCAACGCCTACCGGCGTCCCGACCACGACCCCCACACCCACGCGTACCGCAACCCCCGTAGTCGTTCCATCCAACACGGCGACGCGCACGGCAACGCCCACAAACGTGCCAACGTTTACGGCCACGCGTACAAACACCTCTACCCCTGTGCCGTCGCGTACCGCTACCAGGACTGCAAGTCCCACCAACACTGTGACCCGCACGGCAACGCCCACTAGCGTTCCCTCGAGCACGGTGACCCGCACGGCAACGCTCACCAACACGCCTACTCTTACGGTCACGCGCACGAGCACTTCTACGCCCAGCCCCTCACGCACCGCGACGCGCACCTCCACCCCCATCTCCTCCGCCACGCGCACGAGCACTAGCACGAGCACAACCATCCCGTCCAGCACGGCCACGCGCACAGCGGCCGCTACATCCACAACCACCAGGACATCAACGACTATCCCTTCAAGCACAGTTACGGGGACATCAACAGCCATCGCATCTACCGCCACACGGACTTCTACGGCTACCGGCACGCCCACACGCACCCATACGCCGGGGGCCACCGCCACCTGTGCGCCGAACTGGCGCCAGGTCGCAGCCCCGGCCGTGACCGGCAGGTTGAACGACGTGTCGGCCCGGACGGTGAGCGATGCGTGGGCCGTCGGGTCCAACTCCACCGGCACCGAGACGCTGATCGCCCGCTGGAACGGCACTGCCTGGAGCCGGGTGGCTAGCCCCAACCCGGGCGCGGGCGGCAGAAGGCTCGACGGCGTGTCCGCAATCAGCGCAACCGATGCCTGGGCTGTTGGAAGCGTGAGGTTGACCAGCCTGCAATCCAGGGCGATGACCATGCGCTGGAACGGCATCGCCTGGACGGAGATCCTTCCGCCGAGCCTTACGACCGCGGCCTATGGGCTGAGATCGGTGTCGGGTGTCGCAGGCAACAGCGTGTGGGCCGCCGGCTTCCGACTTGTGGGCCTCAGGAGCGCTCCGTTGGGGATGTTCTGGAATGGCGCTCAGTGGAGCCTCCTCCCGCTGCAGGACCCGGGCGTGGAGAGCGGAGTAAACGCCGTGCATGCGCGAGCTGCCAACGACGTGTGGATCGTGGGAGGCGCGGGGAACGAGCCGCTCTTCTATCACTGGAACGGCGCGACATGGACCGGGCAGATAGGAGGGCAGGGCCTGAGCAGGCCGGGGACTCTCTACGGCGTGCGAGCACTGGCAGCTAACGATGTCTGGGCGGTCGGCGTGGCCCTCGACGGTGTGCCCAACCCCTACGTGCTGCACTACGACGGCACCGGGTGGGCTGAAGTATCTACAGTGCAGGAGAATGACCCTGTACAGCTATACGATGTATCGTCAAGCTCCGCGACGAACATGTGGGTCGTGGGGCGAAAGGAAGGCCACAGCCTGCGCTATCACTGGGACGGCTCGTCGTGGACCCGCTTCTCCACCCCAGATCCGTCACCGCAGGACCAGCGCCACCTGCTGGGCGTGGATACGAAAGCGGCGAGCGACGGCATGGCTGTTGGGTACGAAACAGGAGGGGGCGATACACTCTACATAGAGCGCTTCACCAGCGCATGCCCGCCGCCCACCGGCACTCCCACGGCAACGCGCACCGGCACCGCCACGGCCACGTCCACACCCAACAGCTACGTGGTCATACCGGGTACAGCTACAGTCGTGCCCGGCACGATTGACATAGGCAATCACTGCGACAATTGCACCAGCGACCTGATTCTCCCCTTCTCGGTCACTCTGTATGACCGGGCGTTCTCCAGGGCGCGAGTCGGCTCGAACGGTACGCTCGGCTTTGCGGGCAACACGAACCCGGCTACTAACAATTGCCTGCCAAACAACTCCTTCAACTATGCAATCCTGCCTTACTGGGACGACCTCGACACGAGCAGCCGAACGGCGTGCAACGGCCCATGCGGCATCTACATATCGGTAAGCGGCTCTGCACCCAGTCGTATCTACAACATAGAATGGCGCGCCACTCTCCGGGGAGGGAGCAGGCCGGTGAATTTCGAAGTGCGCCTCTACGAGAACAGGAACCGCATTGACCTGGTGTACGGCTCGCTCGACCCGCTCTCCTCCCACACCATCGGGGCACAGCGCGACATCGGCAGCTTCATAACGCTGATTGCCTGCAACCTCGGCACCGGCCCTGCTCAACCTGACGACTGGATCGTCCGGCCCGGCATGATGCTGTCCCTGGTTCGGCCCGACACGGGACCGACACCTACTCCTACAGCCTGCCCCGTGCAGTTCACCGACGTGACCCCAGGCTCGACGTTCTACCCGTACGTGCGGTGCCTTGCCTGCCGGGGAGTGGTTTCGGGCTATAGCGATGGGACGTTCAGGCCCAACAGCAGCGTGACTCGGGGCCAGCTTTCCAAGATGGTCTCCAACGCGGTAGGGCTGAACGATGAGCCTGAGGGGCAGATGTTCGAGGACGTCCCTCCCGGCCATACTTTCTACGACTTTACCTACCGGTTGGCGAGCAGGAATTACATGGTCGGTTACCCGTGTGGAGGGCAGGGGGAGCCGTGCGGATCGCAGAATCTCCCTTACTTCCGCCCGGCCGGCGCTGCCACGCGCGGCCAGGCTGCCAAGATCGTGTCCAACGCGGCCGGCTTCACGGAACCGGGCGTGGGCCGGCACTACGCCGACGTGCCCCCGGAGAACCCGTTCTACAACGAGATCATGCGCCTGACTGTGCGAGGTGTGATGGCCGGCTACCCGTGCGGCAGTCCAGGCGAGCCGTGCGACGCACAAAACAGACCTTACTTCAGGTGGGGCAACCAGGTAACGCGAGGCCAGATCGCCAAGATAGTGGCCAATACCTTCTATCCGAGCTGCTCGCCATAGGGGGGCCGGCGACGCGCTCCGAGTTCTCACATGGTTGAAGGGAATGCGCTATGCGCCGAGTTGATGTGCCCAATAATTGTTGCCGGCTGACCGGGTCGCACTGGAATCAGGGCAGTTCAGGTGGCACCGGCTGATCTCCTCACAGCAGATCGTGAGATCCGGATTACCGGCCTATAAGGCGAGGCCTCCCCACCTCGCCCTGCGTCTTGCTTGCAGTTCTCCACCGATCTCAATCAGCCTGGCGACTGACGCGATGTGCAAGTTTCATGGAGAAAGCAGTTGAGAGAAGCGCAAAGGGTGAAGTGTGTTGCCCTGCCTCTGGT
>DASTEB010000067.1:0-3777 GCA_035710025.1 Chloroflexia bacterium | reverse complement strand
AAGGCATAAATTGCCAGCTTCTTGTTGGATAGCTTCTTATCGATGACCTTGCCGTCGCGCACTTTATAGGTATCGGCATTCACCAGGCCGGAGACCATGGCCTCGCCGAGTCCGAAGCCGGCATCAATGGATAACACTTTTCTATTGGACGTGACGGGATCGGCGGTAAACATTATTCCTGCCGCCTGCGGGAAGACCATCTTCTGAATAACTACAGCCAGGTGGACTTTACGGTGGTCGAAGCCGTTCTGTAGGCGGTAAACTACTGCCCTCTCGGTAAAGAGCGATGCCCAGCACTTGCTGACATGCTTCAGGATTGCCGCCGTACCGATAATGTTCAGATATGTATCTTGCTGGCCTGCAAAGGAGGCCGCCGGTAAGGCCTCTGCGGTCGCGCTGGATCGTACCGCATAGGCGTCTTCTTCTCCGAGCCGGGAGAGAAGGCGGGTGAACTCTTCAGTAATGTCGTGAGGAATGGCGATCCCTTCGATGACCCTGCGAATCTCACCACTAAGCGCACGGATTTTGTCCCGGTCTTCCACCTTGAGAAGCGACAACCGGTCCAGTAATTCGTTAATCGACGGGGTCTCTCCGATGACCCTTTTGAAGGCCTCAGCAGTTATACAAAAGCCATCCGGTACGCGTATCCCTGCAATCCTTGAGAGTTCCCCCAGGTTCGCGCCTTTTCCACCGACAACCATGAGTTTCGTACTGTCAATGTCCTGAAAACCAAGCACGTATAAGCCCATATTGTTACCCCCTCCGGCAATACATTCTTTGGTAGTTTCGATGACATCCTCTGCGCAAGAACGACTTGCCGCTCCGACCGGTGCTCGTCCGCTTAGTTTAGCATCAGTGCCTGCCGAAGAAATCGGGCCGCGGGCGGTTTTTTGTAGGGGGCCGATCGGTTATACTGATATTGTGAGATAGTGCATGCTGTGAAAGGCGGCGGTTTTCCGCTGCACGCATGCCGATCCGAGATGCTCTCCCTTGTGGGAGAGCATCTTCGCATCCAGATATCCCAGCTGCCGGGTATCCTGTGAGTGCCGGGCTTCGCTGACCTGGCATGCGGCTTGGGCCGCGGAGCGAATCTGAGTTTGCGGATAGGCCCTAGTCTTCGGAGGGTTGCTCGAACTTGAGGGTGGAGGTATGCGGGCGCACGAGGTCGAGCCACTCGAGCACGCGGCGGTCTGTCTCAGGGTCGTGCTGGGCGAAATTGTGGTCGCCGCCGGGGATCATCCACAGCGTCTTCGGCTCGGCCAGCGAGTCGTACAGGCGCTGCGACAGGTGGGGCGGCACTACCTCGTCGCCCTCACAGTGCACCAGCAGGAGGGGCCGCGGCTGTATGCGCCGGGCCGCCTTGAGCACGTCCACTTTATAGAGAAGCTGAAGGAGCGAGTTCACGTCGACCCGGGGCGGCTTGGGGGGCACGAGGGGAGAGGGGTGCCCGCGCTGCACCATCGCCACCTCCTCCATCAGCACCTGCATGGTGGTCTCGTTGGCCGGGCAATAGGCGATCACGGGCGATATGTCGCGCAGGTAGCCTGCCGTGTGCAGGACGAGCCACCCGCCCATCGAGGTGCCCCGGATGGCGATGCCCATCGGGTTGACCTCGGGGCGCGTGTGCAGGTACTGGAGCGAAGCCGCCACGTCGTTGAACATGTTGGCGTCAAGCTCGCCCCCGCTTTCGCCGTGGCCGCGCAGGTCGGGGATGAGCACGGCGTAGCCCGCCTCGGAGGCCATCCTGCCGAAGGCGTCGTAGTTCTCCTTGCCCGAGCCGAAGCCGTGGCACATGATGATGCCCGGCGACCACTCGTCTTGCTTATCAGGCAGGTATAGATTGGCTGCGAGGTCTACCCCGTCGTACGTCTTGAACCTGACCGATTCGATCATTGTCTCGGTGCGCGGCGCCGGACCTGATGCGTGATGCGTGATGCGTGAACTCTCGCGAGCACAGATACTTACCCCACATTACCCGGTATGAGTAAGCCCACGCATCACGTTTCACGCATCACGTATCATCACGAACACCGGTTGACGCCACCTACCCCCTCTGCTATAGTGTTTTGTTAGAGCCTATCCTTCAGGAGGTTCCAACACGTTGTCCGAAGACACCCGGTACAGCGAAGAGCTGGCCCGCAAAATCGAAGACCGCAGCGCCGTGGTCGGCATCATTGGCCTCGGCTATGTCGGCCTGCCGCTCGCGGTCGAATTTGCGAAGGCGGGCTACCGCGTGGTGGCCATCGACCTCGATGGGAGCAAGGTGCAGGCCCTGAATGAGGGCCGTTCCTATATAGGCGACGTGCCAACCTCTGACGTTCAGCAGGTGGTGCAGAACGGCAAGCTGCACGCCACCACCGGCTTCGAGGCGCTGCGCGAGGTGGACGCGATCTCTATTTGCGTGCCCACGCCCCTGCGCAAGACAAAGGACCCCGACATCTCCTACATCGTTTCGGCCACCGAGTCGATCGCCGATAATTTCCGCCCAGGGCAGCTTGTCGTGCTCGAAAGCACCACTTACCCCGGCACGACCGACGAGGTTATTCTACCACGCCTGGAGGCCGGAGGCCATAAAGCAGGAGTGGACTTCTTCCTGGCCTTCTCGCCCGAGCGCGTAGACCCCGGCAACCCCACCTACGTCACGGCCAACATCCCCAAGGTGATCGGGGGCGTCACGCCCACCTGCACGCAGCTTGCCACGGCGCTATACTCCAGGGTGATCGCGACGGTGATCCCGGTGTCGTCGCCCGCCACCGCCGAGATGGTCAAGTTGCTGGAGAACACCTTCCGCGCGGTAAACATCGGCATGGCTAACGAGCTTGCCATCATGTGCAGCAAGCTAGGCATAGACGTTTGGGAGGTGATCGAGGCGGCGGCCACCAAGCCGTTCGGCTTCATGCCCTTCTACCCCGGCCCCGGCCTCGGCGGGCACTGCATCCCCATCGACCCGCTGTACCTGTCGTGGAAGCTGAAGACGCTCAATTACAATGCGCGATTTATCGAGCTTGCCTCCGAGATCAACACCTCCATGCCCGAGTACGTGCTCGACCTGGTGGCCGACGCGCTGAACGACCAGGCCAAGCCCCTGCGCGGCAGCCGCGTGCTCGTACTCGGGGTGACGTACAAGCGCGACGTGGAGGACGTGCGCGAATCGCCCGCGATCGACATCATCAGCCTGCTGCTGAGCAAAGGCGCGCGGGCCGAGTACCACGACCCCTACATCAAGACGCTGGAGATATCGGAGCACGCCCAGGCCGAGCAGATCGCCTCCATCGGCGACTTGACTGAAGACAAGCTGCGCGAGTACGACGCAGTGGTGATCGTGACCGACCACACGACGTATGACTACGGGTGGATCGCGGACCACGCTCGGCTGCTGGTGGACACTCGCAACGCCACCAAGCACCTGAAGGAACGGGACAACATCCGCCGCCTGTAGCGGTCGGGCGGAACCCGCACGAGGACGGGCCAACCCTATGCTGCGCACGCTGCTCCGCGACGAGTCCAAGCAGTTCCGCGTCGTTGAGGACCCCGAGGCGATCAGCGACATCGTGGAGCACGGCGGGCGCCTGTTGTGGCTCGACCTGGAGAACCCCACCGACGCCGAGCTGACGCTGGTCGAGCAGGAGTTCGGCCTGCACCCTCTCGCCATGGAGGATGCGCGCGCCCGTCACCAACGCCCCAAGATCGAAGAGTACGACGACTTCTACCTGGCCGTGTTCTACTCGGTGGCCATCGAGGGCGCGGGCAGCGAGGGCACGTTGCAGGGGCGGCGCG
>DASTEB010000066.1:0-8788 GCA_035710025.1 Chloroflexia bacterium | reverse complement strand
CGAGGCGATCCGCATGCTGCACCAGCGCGGCTACACGCTCCACAGCTCGTCGGGCGCGTCCTCAGAGATGATGAGCACCTACCTCGAAACGATGGACTCGCGCCCGTACTTTACGCGCCTGTACGGGCCTGACCTGGTGGATACGTTCAAGGCGGGGCCGCGCTTCTACGAGCGCATCTTCGCCGATTCGGGGGTCGCGCCCGCCGAGGCTCTGGTGCTGGACGACAACCCCGAGGTGCTGGGCTGGGCGTCGGACGTGGGGGCGCGTACGCTGCTCGTGGGGAGAGGGCCTGCGCCACAGGTGCGCGGGTGCCTGGGCGCGATCGGCAGCCTTGCGGAGCTGCCGGGCATAATCGAGGAGATCGGGCCTCCGGCTTAGGGCTGCGCGTCAGGCCATCTCGGACGTGACCGGGATACGGTAGATCACGCTTCGGCGGCGCACCGTGAAGCCGGCCGACTCGTACAGGCGGTTGGCTCCCGTGGGGCTGGTCGAGTCGACCCCGAGGAGGGCGGTGTCGATGCCGTCGTCGCGCAGGGAGCGCAGGCCGTGGAGCAGCAGCGCCTTGCCCAGCCCCTTGCCTCGCCACTCGCGCGTGGTGCCCAGCAGCTCGATCCAGCCCTCATTGCGGCCCGAGCGCTCGTTCTCCTCAGGGTGGATCACCACCAGGCAGAAGCCGCCGAACTTGCCCGGCTCGCCGTCCACCTCGCCAACCCACGACAGGTCGGGGCGGCGCGAGGGGGCCGCGATGTGATGGGTCCACATCTCCACCGTCTCGTCGTGGTGGTCCCAGTGGTCCTGGAACGAGTCGTTGTACGCGGCGGTGGCCCCGGAGTTGTCCTCGGGGCGGCTGTATAGGCGGATGGTGATGCCCTCGACCTTGCGCGGCTCCTCGATGGGTTGGCTCAGGTCGCGCTCCATCGTCCAGAACACGCGCTCAAGCTCCATGCCGAGCGACTTGAACAGTTCAACCACTTCGGTCCACGTATCGCGGCTCTGCCCGTACACGAATGGGGTTCGCGCGGGTTTGTCGGGAAGGCGGTCGTAGTGCTCGCGGGCGAGGGCGAATACGCGACGGTACAGCACCTCCTCCAGCCCGTGCGCCCGTGCGGCAGGGTGAGGCCACACCGCCATGAAGTAGTCCATGCCCTGCTCGGGGTCGCCCATGACACCTAAGGCGCCCGCACCGACCAATTCGCCCGCGGGCACGCCTTCGAACGGCCCCTCCACCACGACCACCTGCCGCGTCGGGTCGGCCCCCGGCTCTTCGAAGCGGGCACGGATTTCAGACTCGCTACGCGCGGAGTCGGGGCGGTCGTGCGCGTCGATGGCCTCGGTCAGGCGGGATATCGCGGCGATGTCGCCCTCGCGGTAGGGGCGGAAGGTCCACTGCATGTAGGGGTCCAATCTGTGGGGCGGCTAGGCCGCGCTGGCGTCGTGGCGCCGGGAGCCGATCTCGGACAGCGGGGCTTCGTAGCTGAACTCGCGGGAGCGGATGCGGAACCCCGCCGACTCGTACAGGCGGTTGGCCCCCGTCAGGCTCTCCGAGTCAACCCCGAGCAGGGCGGTGTCCATGCCCGCGCTCTTGAGGCAGTGCAGGCCGTGGAGCAGCAGTGCCTTGCCCAGGCCCTTGCGCCGCCACGCCCGGGTGGTGCCGAGCAGGTCGATCCAACCCACGCGCACGCCGCGCCGCCTGTTGTCCTCATCGCGCACGCTGACGATACAGAACCCGCCGAAGGTGCCCGGCTCGGCGTCCACCTCGGCCAGCAGCGACAGGTCGGGGCGGAAGCCCTCGGAGGCGGCGCGGTGGTCCCACTCTTCCTGCGGTACGGGGTGGTGGTCCCAGTGGTCGGAGAAGGAGTCTTCGAAGGCATCGCGCGCGCCTACGTTGTCCTCGGGGCGGCGGTAAGGGCGGATGGCCACACCTTCGATGGGCGCAGGCTCGTCGATAGGCTCGTGCAGGTCGCGCTCCATCACCCAGAACTGGCGCACCTCACGCATACCCAGCCCGGAGAGCAGAGCGCGGGCGTGGTGCATGCGGTCGGGGGTGTACGACTTCACGCGCACCGTGGCACGGGGGGCGGTCGCGGGGTCGGCCTCGTAGGCTCGAGCGATGTCGATCAGGCGGGCGGCGAGGTCCTGCTCCAGCCCCATGCCCTCGGCGGCCGGATGGACCGTCACCTGCATGTAGTAGATGCGGTCGTCTGCCTCGGGGTCGTCGCGGCGGCCTATGCGGGCGTAGGCCACGGGCATATCGTCGGGCACGCCGTCCACGCGCGGGCCGTCCACCACGAGCACCTGGCGCCGGGGGTCGAAGTCGGGCATGGAGAGGTCATTGCGGATGTTGTCCTCGGTGACGCCTTCACCCAGGCGGTAGGCGTCGAATACTGCGTTGAGGAGGGCAGTCATGCCTGGGACGTCTTCGTCGCGGAACGGGCGGATAGACCACCCGGCGGCTGGAGTGGAGTCGTGCGTGCCGGCTCCCTGGGCGGGTTTGTCGTGAGTCAACGGTTCTCCCTCGTTCTTGAGTGCTGGTCAAATGCCGGGCAGCTATACTGCGTGCTCCCGAACCGCGCGGCCATTCTATCACACGTCCGCCGCCCCCGCCACTGTTGGGATTCGAACACAAAGGCGCAAAGGCCGCAATGGTTCTAATTCACCACGAAGAACACGAAGATTATTGGGGTTCAGTAACCAGGCTAACCAGTGTGCCCTGTCCCTTCACTTCCTTCGTGTTCTTCGTGGAACTTCGTGCCCTTCGTGGCTAAGACCCTATAGAACCTTTGCGACCTTTGCGTCTTTGTGTGAAATCACACACGGCCGGGCGGTGAGGCGTGCGCTGTGGTATAATTCCGGTGCCCACGCACCGCAGCAATCCCCGGAGAACCACACCTTTGCGCCCCGATTCGCGCCCGCAGGCGAACCTACACGGCAGGTCACTCAGCACCGGCACAAACCGAATCCACCCGCTAGCGCTTTTCGCGCTGGGCGGGCTGTTGTTGCTCGCGCTTGCCGGGTGCTCGCCCTGGGCGGGTGCAGACGCGCCGAACGCGGCGCCTGTGGCCGCAGCCGCTGCCCGGGCCGAGAGCGCGCCGCCCTCGGTACAGACTAACGGCAGGGGCGCTTCGGCGGCGGGCGGGTGGGTGGCGCCCGGTGAGTTGCGGCGCATCACGGCCCCGCGCTACCAGCCGTACGCCGGCGATCCGCTGGCCCCAAGGCCCGCGCCGGTTGCTCCGGCGCCTTACACGCGGTATTACGCCGAGACGGGGCATTACCTGGCGGGCGAGTTCCTCGACTACCACAACACTCTGCCCGGCGCGGCCTACCTGCTCGGCCTGCCGTTGACCGAGGAGTTCCCCCAGCAGTTGCCTGACGGGCGCATCCTGCGCGTGCAGTACTTCGAGCGGGCCCGGCTGGAGTGGCACCCCGAGCTGCCCGAGGGCCAAAGGGTGCAGCTTGGCGCGCTCGTGCCCGCGGTGCTGAACGGGCGAACGTTCGAGCGCGTGGCCCCGGTGGCGAACGACCAGCGGCGCGTGTACTTCCCCGAGACCGGGCACACGCTGTCCGAGGGCTTCCTCGATTACTGGCGGCGAAACGGCGGCCTGCGCGTATTCGGCTATCCGCTGAGCGAGGAGATGGGCGAGGGCGGTGTGACGGTGCAGTACTTCGAGCGGGCGCGCTTCGAGTACCACGCGGGCCTCGCGGGCACGCCCTACGCCGTGCAATTGTCGCCGGTGGGCTACCTCGCGCTGGAGGCGGGCGGGTGGACCCTGCCCCCCGGCTCGCAGGTGCGCTTCAACCCGCCGCGCGTGGCCGAGGGGCACACCGCCACGATCCAAGTGGCGGCCCGCGATGGCGTGACCGTCACTGGCACGTACCAGGGACGCCCGCTGCTGTTCCAGCGCGATTCGGAGCGGGGCGTATCGTGGGCGCTGCTCGGCACGAACCCGCTCGGCGACACCGGGCCGCGGTCAGTCGCGGTAACTGTGCAGACGACGGGCGGGGCCAGCCGCACGGTCACGCGCACGCTGGAGGTGGTGCCGTTCGCCTTCCCCTCGGAGGTCTTGCGCTTCGACGAGGAGACCTCGCAATTGCTCGACCCTAAGCTCACGGCAGCCGAGCGCGAGACGCTCGACCGCATCTTCTCGGGCCGCAGCCCCGTCAGGCACTGGGCCGGGCCGTTCAGGATGCCGATCGACGGGCAGATACGCGTGACGTCGTACTTCGCCACGCGCCGCTGCTACAACTGCGCGGCGGGCGGCACGCCTACCAGTTACCATGGCGGCATGGACATGCGCGCGGCCGAGGGCACTCCGGTGCGCGCACCCGAGGCGGGCGTGGTGGTGTACGCAGGGCCGCTCGCGGTGAGGGGCAACACCGTCATCATCGACCACGGGATGGGCGTGTTTACGCTCCTGGCGCACAACTCGCGAGTCACCTCCACGGTGGGCCAGGCGGTAGCCAAGGGCGAGCAGGTGGCGCTGTCGGGCAACACCGGCCTATCGAACGGGCCGCACGTCCACTGGGAAGTGCGCGTGAGCGGCCCGCCCGTCGACCCGCTCGAGTGGGTCAACCGGGCGATGCCGTAGGTCAGCACCCATGAGCGAACCGACACTGAGAGAGAAAGAGATCGTCGCGCACTACCACCGCTTCCTCGGCAAGGAAACGCGTATCGTGCGCTTCGATGGCATGCCCGAACCGGCGCCGAGCACGATCAGGGTGCTGGAGTACGCTCCCGCGTCGGAGGGAGATGCCTGGGCATATGCGACCGTCGGCGTCAGTGACAGGCCCATGCCCGACCCGAACAGGCCAGATAGCCAGCCCAACGACCCGCGCATGGAGTTGGTCACCTATTCCGCCACTCAGCAGGAAGCTCTGATTGACGTCCTTCCAACCCTGGCGGCCTACCCGTTCGTGCACAACACCTTCCTGGGCTGGGGCCACATGATCGCCGGCACCCCCGGCAGAGGCATCGTTGAAGGCTCGCCGCTTACGGAGATACTGCTGTCGCACCCCTATCTCGAGGGGATGGACATAATCCATCACGAGGATGGAACACATACGCAGCTCCTGTGGGTCGTGCCTATCCATCTGTCCGAGCGGATGTACGCCCGGGAACACGGCCATGGGGCGCTTGAGGAGCTGTTCGCCGAGCACGAGATCGACTCCGCGGACCTGTGGCGTCCGCCGGTAGTGTAGACGCGAGCCATGCCTGCAATCTCCCTCGGCACCGACGCCCCCGACTACCTCCCGCGCATCGTGCGGGAGCACGGCATCAGGCTGGGGCACATCAAGGTGGGGCTGTGGCAGGGGATAGAGGGAGCGCGGCGCGAGGCGGCGGTCATGCCCGAGCTGCCGGTGCTGGTACACGGGGACAACCACCTCGCCGGGCCGGGGCTACTACCCCAGAGCGAGATAGACGACCTGGCCGCGCTGCTTGACGACACGCGGTCGCGCTGGTTCTCGGCGCACATCGAGTACCGCACGCCCGAGGAGTTCGAGGCGGCGCGGGCCACCCGCTACACCGCGCCCGACATGCCCCGCTACGAGGCGATGGAGCGCATCGTGCGGCGGGCCGAGCAGCTGCGGAGGGAGTTGCCGGTGCCCCTGCTGCTGGAGAATCTGCCTCACTGGCCCGCGCACAACCCCGACCACGCCGCCGACCCCGACTTCATCGCCGAGGCGCTGCTGGAGACGGGCTGCGATATGCTGCTCGACCTGTCACACTCGCGCGTGTCGGGCGGGCTGCTCGGCCTGCCGGACGAGGAGTACTTGTTCCGGCTGCCGCTCGGGAAGGTGATGGAGGTACACGTAAGCGGCCCGCGCCCGAAGGACGGCATCCTGCGCGACGTACACGAGCCGATGGGCGAGGAGGATTACGCCCTGCTCGGCTGGCTGCTGCGCCGCACGCACGTCGAAGCAGTCACGCTGGAGTACTGGAAGGACGCCGACGCCCACGCCGAACAGTTGTTGCGGCTGAGGGAAATAGTGGAGCAGGCCGAGTCGCTGATCTAGCCGCGACGTACTCCACTTCTCACGACCCTCCCCGCTTCAGGACTTAGCCGTGCCCCATGCACTGGAGCCCGAGAGCTGCTTTCGCAGGTAGGCCAGCTTCTCGGGGTTCACCACGGCGTAGATTTCTTCAATGCCGTCGTCGCTCATGGTCAGGCTGAGGACCGCGGCCAGATCACCCTCATGCCGGAACAGGATGGCCGGGCTGCCGTTCACCTCGGCCAGCGTAGGGGTCAGGGGCCAATGACGTTCCCACGTGAGGCTCAGCCAGGTGCTCCATATACGCGCAACGGCTTCCCGGCCGTAGATGGGCGCAAGGTGCGTGCGCACTTTCCCGCCGCCATCCGCCCAGGAGACCGCGTCCTGCGCCAGCAGGCCGGTCAGCGCCTCCATGTCCCCGGCCTGGCTGGCGGATAGAAAGCTAAGGAGTAACTGGCGCTGGCGCTGCGGCTCAGGCTCGAAACGGGCGCGATTGGCCTGCAGGGCCTGTTTCGCCCGGTGGAAGATCTGGCGGCAGTTGTCCGTGCTCTTGTCGAGGATGCTGCCGATCTCGCTGAAAGTGTAGTCGAAGACTTCGTGCAGGAGAAAGACGGCGCGCTCGGGCGGGCTAAGCGACTCCAACAGTCGCAGGAAGGCGAGCGAGAGCGCCTCTTTCTGCTCGAGGTCTGCTCCGGGGAACCCACCCTCCTCCGACGTGAGAACAGGTTCGGGCAGCCATGTGCCGATGTACTCCTCGCGAGTGACGTGGGCCGACTTCAGGTGGTCCAGCGCCAGGCGGGTGACGATCGTGCTGAGATATGCCTTGAGTGAGACTATCTCCTGCCCGGCGCTCGCCCGGTAGCGCAGGTAGGTCTCTTGCACGAGGTCCTCCGCGTCGGTCGCGCTGCCGGTCATCCGGTAGGCGATTGAGAAGAGCAGCGCGCGGTAGCGCTCGAACTCTTCTCCCCGGTTCTCCTTTCGCACGGATCCATCCATCGCTCGTATCTCTCCTACGCCTTATTGTAGGCCGACATCGAGGCAGATAACAAACCGGGTGTGTCACGTTCTTACCTGCTCGGTCGTCTCCAGTACGAGCCTCCCCAGAGGCCCCTACAACAAATAGATACGAGTGAGGTAATAACATGAACGGCAATAACACTAGAGAAAGCAACCCGGAACTTGTGCTGGTGACAGGCGGCACGGGCACGATCGGGCGCCTGGTCGTGCCGCGGCTGCGCGACGCCGGCCGCAAGGTACGGGCGCTCAGCCGGAGCAGGAGCGAGATCGCGGAGGGTATCGAGTACGTGGCCGCCGACCTGTCCACCGGCGAGGGGGTCGAGGACGCGGTCCAGGGGGTCGGCGTCGTCGTGAACCTCGCCGGCAGCGCCAAGGGCGACGACGAGAAGGCCGCAAACCTGGCTCGGGCAGCTGCGCGTGCCGGGGTGCGGCACCTGGTCCACATCTCGGTTGTCGGAGTCGACCGCATCCCGGTGGTCAGCGGGGTTGACCGCACTATGTTCGGGTACTTCGCGGCCAAGCTTGCCGCCGAGCGAAACGTGGCCGAGTCGGGCGTTCCGTGGACGACGCTACGCTCCACCCAGCTGCACGACCTGCTCCTCAAGGTGGTGCAGGCAATCGCGAAGATGCCTGTAGCGATGCTGCCTGCTGGCTTCCGGTTCCAGCCGGTCGACGCGAGCGAGGTAGCGGACCGGCTCGTCGAGTTGGCGTTGGGTGAGCCTGCCGGGCTTGTGCCCGACATCGGCGGGCCGAAGATCTACACCGCGGCCGAGCTGTTCCGCAGCTACCTGCGGGCAGCCAACAAGTACCGGCCGGTCGTATCAGTGTGGCTGCCGGGCAGGGCCGCACGCGCCTTCCGCAACGGCGCCAACCTGTCCCCCGAGAGAGCTGTAGGTAAGCGGACCTGGGAGGAGTTCCTGGTCGAGCGAGTGGGATCATCCGAGGAGTTTCAGGTCGATCCGGTAAGCTCATAGCAGGACGGCCGGGTCTGGGGGTGGGGGCGCGGAGCGTGTGCACCGAAACGGCGTACTTACTGTCGCGATGCCACGGCTCGCGCCGCCAGCCCGAGTATCGCTCGGTAAGCACCAGCCCTGCCTCGACGGCGAGGCGGTCGTACTCGTCCAGGTCCAGGTAGCCCATGCTGAGGTAGAAGCCGGTGACGAGGCGTCCGCCGGGAGAGAGGTGGTGAGCCATGTTGCGAAGGACCGCGCCGTCCGTGCCGCGCTCGAGGAAGATCATCACGTTGCCCGCGAGCAGCACGACGTCGAACGTCCGCCCCAGGTCCACGGTGGCGATATCGCCCAGCACCCACGGCAGGCCGGGCGCGGCAGCCCTGGCCCGCTCGATCATGCCGGGGTCAATGTCCACCCCGACCACGTCCACCCCCCGCCGGGCAAGCTCGACCGCCACGCGCCCCGTGCCGCACCCCGCGTCCAGCACCGACCGCGCGCCCAGCCTCTGCACGAAATCCGCCTCGTCCAACCCCGAAAGCAACAGCATCTCCTACGGGTGTTTGTTGAACACAAAGACGCAAAGGCGCAAAGGTTTTATTGTTTGCGTAGGTGCCTCTAAGACACCGATGCCAGTACGAATAACCTCTGCGAGTTCTCTGCGCTCTCTGCGTCTCTGCGGTTCAACCGTTCGTTCCTTGGCGCCTTTACGTTTCATTGACCCGTTGACACCCCGGCGGGGCTTTCACTATATTACCAGCGATGTCTACCTCCGCTATCGAGCCGACCGTGGTGTTCATGGGCACGCCTGAGTTTGCCGTGCCCTCGCTGC
>DASTEB010000065.1:0-4242 GCA_035710025.1 Chloroflexia bacterium | reverse complement strand
TTGCGGGTACTTCTGAGCAAAGCGGTTCGCACCGAGGGCAGCCAACGGGTACCGGTTCGCGAGGTCTAGCTCGCGGTGGTACTCGATCACTGCTTTTTCAAAGTATTGCACCCAGCGCCAGGTACCGCCAACCACCACTTCGATAAACGGCTCCGTGATGGGGAACCCAAGCGACTGAGCACCGCCCATCTCTGCAAAGGTGTCGTAGAAGCGCTCGACATTGTGGGCCGTTTCATTGACGTAAATGTACCCACTGCTTAGAGGTAAGACGCCTGCGGAAGCGGCACCAACCGTTTGTGTGGCTTCCGCAGCTTGTGCGGGGTTGAGAGTAGGCGGCGGCACAGGCGTGTCGGTCGGCACAGGAGCCACATTCGAGTTGTTAGCCACGCCAGAGGAGCTTTGGGCTGAACTCTGGGTCTGGTCCTTTTTGGCTGGAGGCGACTGGAATACAGTCGAGAAGATGCCGCACAGGATCAAGAGGCCAAAGATGCCGGCGAAGTAGTGCCACACGGGTCGCCTGGCTCTGGTGGGCCGTGGGGCAGGGGGCGAAGGCGGAGCAGGACGCCGCAGCGGCACCTGAGGCTGCGCCGTATGGTGAGGGTGAGCCGTGTAGGTCGGTGCAGGGTACGGAGGCGAGGGAGTCTGCCCCCCTGCTAGCGAAGTGGTAGAGGTAGGACCTTCGGCAGAAGGCGCCAGAGGGCTGCCACACCACATGCACATTCGGGCGATACGGGGGTTGCCACCTCTACAATTGGGGCAGTATATCTGGTCGGTTGAGTTCTGCTCTGGTGGAAGCGACATTGCTTCATCCTTTCGGTAGGTGTGCGGGATACCCTATTCCTTGCCCTATGCTCGGCGATGAAATTAACTGCGCGTCCAATTAGGAATAGCCGGTGGTGTGGCTGATCGGAACCGAGTTTGTCGCATTTGCGCGGTATGTATGCGCGTAACGAGGCGAGCTAAGAAGTTTTGGCGTTCTGCTTGCCGGCCCCTGGGCGAGAAGACCAGGCATTTGACAGATCGAGTGAAACACAAACCCGGATACAATACTCCGGCGCGATCTCTGTGCGCGTAGGGATCGCCAATGACCCTGTGGCGTTACATTGGGCCGCGCCCAACTAGCAATCACAACGCGCCGCTCTACTTTAAAGAGCAGTCACAGACGCCGTACTTTCTTGTTGTACTTCGAAACCGCATAAGCGTGGAGTTGCCAGTCACCACACGAAATGTGCAGTGTATAGTATATCATGCATGGCGCAGCGAAACAATAGACATGGCGTGCGAAAATGGGGACATATTGGCATACAGGTCTGCGGACGTGTTGCTCGGGCTGGGCCTGAACCAGGTGATCCTGGACTACCTCCGGCGCGAGCAGGTCCCCATCGACGCGCCCTTCTTCGTGCTGACGTGGGAGCTGGTCGGGGGCGCGCTGGCGTTCGCCACGCTGGTGGGCATCCTCGCCGGGCTGTACCCCGCCTTCCGTGCCGCCCGCCTCGACCCCCTCGCCGCCCTGCGGCACGAGTAGTCTACGCCGGACTACATGGCCGAGCAGGCGCGCGGGAAGGGGTTGGCGGCGGCGCGACCGGGTGATTGTGTTGACCTGACGCTTACCTGTTCTTGGGCCGGAAGGCACCGCGCACCAGCGATTCGCTGAAGTACGGCCCGGCGTTGCCTGTCTGTGCGTAGTTGTACAACGCCGCCTGGAATACCCCGTTTAGAGCAGAGCTGAACAGCCCGATCAGGGTGGCTACGATAATGACGATGGCCACGGCCAGGATGCCCAGCGCGATCGACTCGGCCGCGACAGCCAGCATGATCAGGGGCGCGCCGACCACGATTATCACTGCCAGCGTGATCAACCCGAACACCAGGCCTATGCCGCCGTTTGCCACAATCTGCTCGCCCCACGTCTGGCGCAGCAGTTGGCCGGACCGCTTGATGGCGTCAATGGGACCCAGGTTCTCGATCACCAGCACCGGTACCACCAGGAAGGTCAACACATTCCAGGCGAAGTTCACCACGCCGGCCAGGATCCGCGCCGCGATATTGTCATTGTCGCGCAGCATGCTCAGCAGCACGCCGACCGTCGCCGAGATCGCCGCGTAACCGAGGATCTGCGACAGGTGCTGCCCGGCAATGCGGAAGCCGTCGTTCAGCGTGGGGTCCTCGCCGCGCAGCCGCATCATGGCCGCGCCAACCAGTGCCACGTTCGAGTAGATGATGATGGTGTACATCACCAGGTAGAACAGGAACAGCACAACGATGCCTATCACGTTCTGGGTTGTATCGTTGGCGCCTTCCGCCACGCTGCTTACGATGCCGCTTAACCACAGGGGCACGGCGAACACGATGGATACGATGATAACCCCGATCATGGACACGAACGGGAACACCATCAGTTCCCGGTCTGCCTTCAGCACGTTGAAGCTGGCCTTGACCAGTTCCCAGCTGTTCGAGAGAGTCCGAAACACGCCCACACCTCCTCATATATAGGGAACACGAAATCCTGCGCTCCTACTTATACCGCACCAACGCGAAGTCGCCGTTGAGAATGTCGTCCGGATCGACGACTGCGCTGCCCGCGGCTACGATCCTGCCGTCGGGTTGGAGGGCAAGAGCGTTGATCCGGTCCTTGTACAGCCCGAACTCGGTCCTCAGTATGCCGTCATCGCCGAAGCCGGGCAGCGGCTTGCCGGAAGCGTCGAACAGCGCCAGGCCGAAGTCGGTCTCGCCTACGTAGCCGCCCAGCGCAAGAGTGCCGTCCGCCAGCCTCAGCAGGTCATAGCCCGCGCCCCAGTGGCCCTCCACCACGACCTTGCCCCCGGCACCGAAGGCCGTGTCCAGGCTGCCGTCGGCGTTGTACTGCGCCATGGCCATGCCGTAGGTCCAGCAAGCAGTACCCTGGCAGAACCGAGCGCCGTTCACCGAAAGGCCGCCGGCCACTATCTTGCCGTCGGGGCGCAGCGCCAGGGCATGCACCTCGTCCTGGAACTCGGACAGG
The DNA here is from genome assembly GCA_035710025.1 of Chloroflexia bacterium. GTDB lineage: Bacteria > Chloroflexota > Chloroflexia > QHBQ01 > JADMIH01 > JADMIH01. The sequence continues at coordinate 1,241 of DASTEB010000065.1, read as the reverse complement.
TCGGTTGTCACCTTGCCCCCATCGCCAAAACGGGTATCCAGGCTGCCGTCGGCGTTGTAGCGGGCCAGGGCGAAATTGTAATCCTCCAGGCTTTCGCCCGACAGCGCGCCAAACCCCGCCACCAGGATCTTGCCGTCGGGCTGGATAGCCACGGCGTGAGCCTTATCCTCGTAGCCAAAGTCAGTGACCACCCTGCCCCCGTCGCCGAAGCTTTCGTCCAGCTTGCCGTTGGGCAGCAAGCGCACAAGTCCGAAGTCGCCCGGGAAGCTGCCGACCCCCCCGGCCACCACGATCTTGCCGTCGGATTGAAGAGCCATAGCCTCGGCCTCGTCCTCGATGCTGTAGCCGGGGTCGATCGTGACCTGCGTAATCACTATGCCGCCGTCGCCGAACGAAGTGTCCAGTTGGCCGTCTGCGGTGTAGCGAGCGACGCCAAAGGCGGGACGGCGTGTCTCAGGGTGGCGGGCGGGGCCTGCGGCCAGCAACTTGCCGTCGGGCTGAAGGGCAAGCGAGCGGATGCCTGAGTAATCGTACTCCTCGATCAGGGTTGTGACCACGGTGCCGCCGTCGCCGTAGCTCGTATCGAGGCTGCCGTCGGGATTGAACCGGGCCAGGGTAAAGCTCGGGTTGCCCCTGGGCCAGGCCTCGCCGCCCACTACGATCTTACCGTCGGGCTGCACGACCACATCGTACACCTCGTCCAGGCCGCTGCCGATGTCCATGGTGAGCTTGCCGCTATCGCCGAAGCTCGGGTCCAGGCCGAACAGGTGGCCCGCGCCGCCCGGCGTCGGGGTTACTCGCGGTTGCGCGCTGGACGTAGTCGGGGTGGCCCGGCCGGCGGGCGGCCCGGCAATCAACACCCGGCTGAAGCGGGCCACCATCTTCCCCGTGCCCCCCTCCGCGAAGACGCCCCAGGCGCCGCGCGCCAGGTCCCTGTCGGCCACGCTCGCCACGTTCTTACCGTTGATGGAGATCAGCAGGTTACTTCCTACTATCTGCAGCGCGATGGTGTTCGCCCCGGTCGCACGCACCTGCCGGCTCTGGGCCTCGAGCAATGACCTCCACGCGCCGTCTACATACTTGTGGCAGCCGAAAGACCGGGGGGCCTCGAGCCAGCACACATACATGGTCGCGTCGTTCTCGGTGGCAGTGTAACGCGCCAGGACGCCCGCCCTGCCCTTGCCGGAAGCTTTGAAGGTGGCGGCGATGTAGCCGTCCTTGATCTGCTCGGCCACGGTGGG
>DASTEB010000064.1:0-6155 GCA_035710025.1 Chloroflexia bacterium | reverse complement strand
GCAGAGGGAACGAAGCAACGCAGAGACTCAATCGGGGCAGCGCAGCCACGTCAGCATGGTGACTACGCCCCATTTACTATTCTGCGTTACCTCTGCGCTCTCTGCGTCTCTGCGGTTCAATCGTTCCGTACTTTGCGTCTTTGCGCCTTTGTGTTTCATTTCCTCGCCAGGCGCAGGAGTTCGTCTACGATGGCGTCGGCGGCGCCGGGGGTGGCCAGCTTGCGGGCGCCTTCGCTCATGGCGGCGAGGCGGGCGGGGTCGGCTACGAGGTAGGAGACGGTGGTGGTCAGGGTGTCGGGCGTGAGGTCGGTCTGTAGGAGGACGACGGCGCCGCCTTCCTGCTCTAGCGTGCGGGCGTTGGCCTCCTGCTCGCCGCCCGCGGCGCCCGGCAGCGGGATGAGGACCGACGGCTTGCCCAGGTTCGCCAGCTCGTTCACCGTGCCCGCGCCCGCCCGGCCCACCACCAGCGAGGCCAGAGCATATACGTCGGCGATCTCGTCGCCCACGTAGGCCTGCACCCGGTAGCGTTCCGCCTGCTCCTGTGGGAGAGCCTCGCGGGCTGCCTGGAGGTCGCGCAGGTCCTCGCCCGAGCCGTCCGGTCCCTCGCCGCACTGGTGCAGCACCTGGCAGCGGGCCAGCAGCTTTGGCAGAGCGTCTTTCACCGCCATGTTGATGGCGTGCGAGCCTTGCGCTCCGCCCGTCACGTACACGGTGGGCACTTCGCGGCTGAACCCGAGCATCTCTGCCGCCCGGTTCGGATCGCCGCTCAGCAGGCCGGGGCGCAGGGGGTTGCCCGTGACGAACGCCTTGCCCGGCGGGAAGTACCGCAGCGACTGCGGATAGCTCACGGCCACGCGGGTGGCGAACTTGCCAGCGATGCGGTTGGCGAGGCCGACGAGCGCGGTCTGCTCGTGCGTGAGCGAGGGCACCCGGAGGAGCGCGCCTGCCGCGACGGTCGGCACACAAACGTACCCGCCCGTGCTGAATATCACGTCGGGGCGGAAGCGGCGTACGGCCCGCAGCGCCTGCACCCCGCCCGCGGGCAGCCTCACCAGCAAGTCGAGCGGGGTCTGAAGTGACAGGTAGCGGCGCAGCTTGCCGGTTTGTATCGCAGTGTAGGGCACGCCCAGCCCCTGCATCGTGCGGCGCTCGACGCCCGCCACGCTGCCCACGAAAAGGATGTCGAGCGGGGTGCCTTCGGCCTCGCTTCGCTCGCGCAGCCGCGTGATCACAGCGACCGCCGGGCTGACGTGCCCGCCCGTGCCGCCTCCGGTGACGATGATACGCATGAGTAAGGACTTCCCTCGGGATTGCTGCTGACAACGGCCCTCGGACCGCCCGCCATTATAGCACAGCGCACGTGTGGCGCGGCCTCGCCGCGGGCGATTATAATGCCACGGGCGACGGCAACCACTGCGCCCGCATTCGCACGGAGGACCAACCATCACATGGACGGCAGCGGCAACGGTCGGGTAGACCCCGCCCCGGGCGACCACGACGAGCATACCCCACAGCCCGGCTATACCGAAGATGAAGGAGCGGTCGCGCTGGAGAGCGGCGTGTCGGCCGTGCGCTTCGATCTGGCCCGCGGCGGGAGGCTCGCACGCTGGCAGTGGCGCGCCGTGGCCCCGCCCGACCGTCTCGACCCGGCCACCCGCAACGACCCGCCGCGTCCCTATGACCTGGTCGACCCGTCAGGCGGCGCGCTGGTGGACCACTTCATCCCCCTCGGCAGCAAGCCCGAGGAGTTCGCGGCGGGCATGCATCAGGAGTACGGCGACTTCCTCGATACGCCCTACGACTCGCAGGTGATCGACCTCGGAGGCGAGATACGACTGGGCCTGTCGCGCGACGGCGAGATTCGCGCGGGCAAACGCTCGGCGGGCGTGCGCATCATCAAGAGCGTGGCGGTGCGACCCGGCGCGGGCGACCTCGTGGCCCACTACCGCCTGATCAGCGAGAGCCCTCGACCGCTGCAGATCCTGTTCGCTATCGAGTACAACCTGTACCCGCCCGGCGCGGCCGAGCACCCCGAAACGGCCCGCGACTCCTTCTACCTGGTGGACGGCGAGCGCCCCGCCGACTCCTCCATCGGCTCGATGGGGGTGTCGCCCGCCGCGACCAGCCTGGCCCTCGGCAACCCCGAGCGCGAGATGGCCCTGCAGCTTGGCTGGGACCGCGAGTGCGACCTGTGGCGCCTGCCCCCGCAGAGCAGCAACGCGGCGCGCCTGCTGGCGGTGTGGCGGCTGCAGCTTCCCCCCGGCGACAACTGGGCCATGGGCCTGTGGCTCGCCCCCTCCTGATCCCCTTCGGCGAATCACGCACATCCTACCCCACTGTCCAGGGGGCACCTTACGCCGCCCGGCGTACCCACAACGTGCCTTTCGACCCATACTTCGCGGCCTCATTCGGCGTATGTTAAGTGTGGACGCACAGCAAGGCCGGTAGGATACCGAGCAGGCGGCCCCGCCCGACCACTCGTGCGGGAGGAATTGCACCATGAATGCTTATGCCAATCCGAAGGCGGGCCCCACTACCGGCACAACCGGCACAACCGGTACAGCCGGCACAACCGCCTCTGTTACTACCGTCCGGCCGCTCGAGCGCATCGCCGTGGGCGCGGCCGCCCGCATCGGCGCTATCGCCGGTGGGCTTATCTGGGTGTTGGGGGCTGCCGTGGCAACGGCCTTCGACCTGTTCAGCGTTGACCTGTGGCGCACGGTCATCGAGGGACGCTGGGTGGCCTCGCCGGGGTGGGAGTCGCTGCCGGTGTTCATGGAGAATTTCGGCGGGCTGGTGCTCGGCACCCTGGGCGTTATCCTGTTTGGTACGCTGGTCGGCGCGCTCACCGCGTGGATCTACAACCTCACCGTGCCCTCGCCGCCCATTGACGAAGACTACTTCTAGCCCGGACCAAAACCGGGTCGCGTGTCCCAGCCGTGCGGGGCCGCGGCCCTTCCGATCTGTGGCGCAGGAAGCCCCGGTGCAATGCCGGGGCTTCCTGTTTGTATGCTTTGTGGTTGTCGGTGAGTGTCTTATTTGTTGCTGATAGCGACGGCCATCTCGGCCAGGCGAGTGGCATAGGCCATCTCGTTGTCGTACCAGGCGGCCACAGAAAGGAGCTTGCCGCCGAGCACCTGCGTCAGGGGCAGGTCGACCAGCGACGAGTGCTTGTCGCCCACGATGCGGCTCGAGGCCCACTCGTCCTCCAGCACGCCCATGATGCCCTTCAACGGGGCCTGGTTGGCGGCCTTGCGGAACGCCTCGTTCACCTCTTCGGCGGTGGTGTCGCGGCCCAGGATCACGTTCAGCTCGACGATCGAGCCGGTGCGGGTGGGCACGCGGTAGGCCTTGCCGGTGATCTCCAGGTCGGGCCAGATGAACTTGAGCGCCTTGGCCGCGCCCGAGGACGACGGGATGATGTTCTCGGTGGCGGCCCACGAGTCGCGCCTGTCCTTCATCGGCTGGTCGGTGAGAGACTGCGTGTTGGTATACGCGTGGATTGTCGAGAAGAAGCCATGCTGCACGCCGAAGTTTTCGCGCAGCACCTTGACCACGGGCGCGAGGCCGTTGGTGGTGCAGCTTGCCATGCTCACGATGTTGTGCTTGTCGTAGTCATAGCTGTCGAAGTTGATGCCGGGCAGGATGAAGGCGTCGGCGTCCTTCGTGCTCTTGCTGGCCGCGCTAACGAGCACCTTCTTCGCGCCCTTGTCGAGATGCAGCTGTGCGATTTCGCGCTTAGTGGCCCTGCCCGTGCAGTCAACCACCACGTCGATGCCGAGCGCGCCCCAGTCGGGGAGCGACTCGAGGGTGTTGAAGTAGGCGACCTCTCGCCCACCGATGACCAGCTTGCCGTCCTTCGTGCCGACCGGCTCGGGCCATACGCCGTAGTTGCTGTCGACATAGAACAGCGCGCCGAGCGTGTCGAGGTCCTGGATGTCCGATACGGAAACGGGCACGAACAGATTGTCGCGCAGACCCGCTTTCGCAGTCAGCCTGCCAATCCTGCCGAAACCGTGAATAGCGATGTTAGCCATGATACTCTCCCTACTGTTGGGGCCGGGCGCGGAAACATAGTGCGCCTCAGCTTGCCCATGATATCCATTATCACCCTCAGCCGCTGCCGGCCAAAGGCACCAACTATCATTGTAACTCAGCAACGTGCATGCCGTGGTTAAAGTTGGTGAGTATGAGGTAGACGGGATGTAGTGGACCGGCTCCCTACTTCGCCGCGTCGCCCGTCGCTGCCTCTACTCTCGAATCCGCGGGCGCGGGCGGCTGCTGTGCGGCCTCTGCCGTCTCGGCTCTACGCCGCGTCTGCATCAGCGTCAGGCCCGTCACCGTGAGCGCCCCCACCGCGAGGAACACCAGCCACGGCAGCTCCGGGAACCCGGTGGCCTTGCCCGCGTCGTACAGCAGGCCGCCGCTCAGGTTGCCCAGCCCGCCGCCCAGCGCCAGCCCCAGCGAGGCCACCCCGAAGTACGACCCGAGCGCTACGGGGTTCGCCATGTTCGCCGTCACCGTCTGCTGGCTGGGCGAGGAGAGCAGCGCGCCAAGAGCGAACAGCACCACGCAGCCGAGCAGCCCCCCTACGTCGTGCACCAGCGCGATGCCGCCCAGGCCCAGGGCCATCAGCCCTATACCTACGATCAATATCGACATGGGGCGCAGCCACCTGGTGGCCAACTTCAGCAGCGGGTATTGCAGGACGATGCTCAGCGCCGCATTGATGCCGTAAATCCAGCCCACTACCTCGGGACCGCCGCCCACCGTCTTAGCCGCAAGCGGCAGCGAGATCGAAAGCTGCACCCACATGAACCAGTAGCCCATGAGAACGACGTTGTACGTGACGAAGGGCCGGTCGCGCAGGGCCAGCTTTACGCCGTCGGTCAGCCCGCCCGCTTCCGCCGCCACCTTTACGGGCGGCATGAACACCAGTGTAACGAGGAAGGTCGCGAAGAAGCAGCCCGCCGAAACGAGCGCCACCACAGCGAAGTCGAACCCGAGTAGGAGCGCCCCGATCTGCGTGCCGAGCGTCAGGCCCAGCTGGCTCACCACGCCGTTGAGCGCGAAATAGCGCGCCCGGTTGCTCTCGTCGGTCAGCGCGGCCACCGCGGCGGACTTGGGCGATTCGAACATGCTGCCGCCCAGCGCCGCAAGGAACATAGACAGGATCAGCACCCCAAGCTCGTCCGCCAGCGCGAGCGAGGCGAAGCCCAGCGCACGCAGCAGCAGCCCCGCCAGTATCAGCCGCTTGGCGCCGATTCGGTCGGCCAGCATCCCGCTGATCGGGGTCAGCCCCTGCTGGGCGAACTGGCGCACCGCCAACACCAGGCCGATGGACGCCGCTGCCCACCCCAGCCGCTCGACGTAATAGATCGAGAGCAGAGGGATGACCATGAAAAAGCCGGCCCACATCAAGAAGTTGTCGGCCAGCAGCGTCACCAACCCCCGGCGCCTGTCGGCCGGGCTAATAATCTGGGCGGATACCATATCCCTTAAGTATACCGAATCCGGACACCGTCCTGATGCGTGATGCGTGATACGTGAGCTCTCACGAGCACCTAGGTTTACTCCTCACTACCCGGTATGGCTAAGCTCACGCATCACGTATCACGGACCCATCACGTATCACGGACCCATCACGTATAATAAGCCCACCCCCACAGGAGAGAACCCCCATGCGGCCCTCTTACGAGGAGGTCGGTCGGTACATTGACGGCATCGAGGCCGAGATGAAGCGCATCGGCTTCTGGCGCGACGAGCCGCTGCCAGCCGAGATGTACAACTTCACCCAGGCATTCGCTATGGACACGATGCCCTTCCCCTACTGGCTGCAGTTCATCTTCATCCCCCGCGTGCGCTCGATCATCGCGGAGCAGGGCGACTTCCCCCGCGGCAGCCAGGCGGGGGCGCAGGCCGTGCGCGAGTTCGACGGCGTATGGGAGGCCTCGGATCTCGTGTCGAAACTCAGCGCCTTCGACGCTCTATTCAACTAGTTCTCGTCTCACCCTCCCACTTCCTTGCCTGAACGCGAAAAGCCACGATCACACCGGCGCGAGCTCTGGCGCAACCGCGACTACATGCTGCTGTGGAGCGGGCAGCTTGTGTCCACGCTGGGCAGCACAATGTCCTACGTGGTGTTTCCGCTGCTC
>DASTEB010000063.1:0-10378 GCA_035710025.1 Chloroflexia bacterium | reverse complement strand
CCCACGACCTCCTGGTAGGCCGAGCCGAGCACCGTGCCGCTGAGCGCCTCGACAAGGCCGAGCAGCAGTCCCGCAGGGAAGATGCCGATCACGCTGCCGGTGCCCGCCAGGGTGATGACGACCAGCGCCTTGAGCGTCCAGGTCAGGCCGATAGTGGGCGCGATGCCGTAGCCGAGCACGACCAGGCCGCCCGCGATGCCCGCCAGCGCCGCGCCGATGCCGAAGGTGTAGAGGTACGTGCGCTCGACGTTGATGCCGGCCAATGCGGCGCTTTCGCCGTCCTCCGACACCGCGCGAATGGCCTTGCCCGAGAAGGTGCGGTGCAGGAAGAAGTGCAGCGCGAGGATGGCGCCGAGTGCCACGGCGAGGCTGATGAGCCGGGTGTAGGGCAGGATGACGCCGAACAGGTTGAGGCTCGCGCCCGAGTAGTCGAGCTGGATGGCGCGCTCGTCGGCGGTGAAGAACTGCTGGGCTGTGTTCTGCAATATCAGCGTCAGGCCGAAACTCACGAGCAGCGAATTCTTCAGCTTCGTCTCGCCGGGCAGGTGTACAAGCCGCTGGAACACCGTGCGGTCGAGCAGGAGGCCGACCGCGAACATGGCGAGGGCGGCCATCGGCAGGGAGATGAAGGGGTCCACGCCCATGAGGGTGAACAGCCAGAAGCCGATATAGCCGCCGAACATCAGCAATTCGCCGTGGGCTACGTTGAGCACACGGAGCACGCCGAAGATTAGCGCGAGCCCGGCGGCGGCTACTCCGTAGATGCTGCCGACGAACAGGCCGTAGGTCAGGTTTTGTGCGATAGACTGCATCAGGCTTTATATCCCGGTTGGTGTGTGCTTAAGAGAGCGGGGGGTCTACCCTTGCGACAACGCCTAGGTACGCTCGCCGCACGGAGTCGTCGTGCAGCAGCGCGGCCCCGGTGCCAGTGCCGGCTACGCGCCCCTGCTCGATGATATAGGCGCGGTCGGCAAGCTCCAGCGCGGCGCGGGCGTTCTGCTCGACCAGCAGCACCGTCACGCCCTGCTTATTGATGGCGCGCACTACATCGAAGATGTGCTGCACGAGCAGCGGCGACAGGCCCAGCGACGGCTCGTCGAGCATGAGCAGGCGCGGCAGGCCCATCATGGCGCGGCCGACGGCGAGCATCTGCTGCTGCCCGCCGCTCATGGTATTGGCGCGCTGGTGGCGTCTCTCGGCCAGCAGCGGGAAGGTCTCGAACACGCGCTCGAGCGTCTTCGCGCGGTCCTTGCGGGCCCTCGGGGTGAACGCGCCCATCTCCAGGTTCTCGATCACGGTCATGCCGCCGAACAGCTTGCGCCCCTCCGGCACGAGCACGATGCCGCGCTCGACTATGCGGTGCGGGGGCATGGCGTGGAGCGCGTCGCCCTCGAAGGTGATGCTCCCTTCGAGCGGGCGCTGCAGGCCGGAGATGGCGCGCATGAGGGTGGTCTTGCCCGCGCCGTTCGAGCCGATCAGCACGACGATCTCGCCGGGGTTCACGTCGAGCGACACGTCCCACACAGCCTGCACGTCGCCGTAGGCCACCGCGAGGTTGCTGACCTCAAGCAGCGTGGTCATGTCCGGTCCCCAGGTAGGCGTCGATCACGCGCGGGTTGTTGGTGACCTCCTCGGGCGTGCCCTCGGCGATGCGCTCACCCGCGTTCATGACGACGATGCGGTCCGACAGGCCGAAGATCGCGCTCATGACGTGCTCGACCATGACGATGGTGATGTTGGAGGCGCGCAGCTCGCGGATCAGGTCCATCGCCTGCAGCACCTCGGTCGGGTTCAGGCCCGCCACAAGCTCGTCGAGCAGGAGCAGCGTCGGGTCGGTCGCCAGGGCGCGGGCCAATTCCAACCGCTTGCGGTCGACAAGGGTGAGGTGCCTGGCGTGTACCTCGGCGCGGTCGGCCAGTCCAACGCGCTCGAGGTGGCTCATAGCGTCGGCCTCGGCGCGCCGCCTGTTCCACACGCCCGCGCGCCCGTACACCCGGCCCACCGCGACGTTTGCCAGCACGGTCAGGTCGGGGAAGGGCCGCACGATCTGGAAGCTGCGCGCGATGCCGAGCTTGCAGCGCTGACTCGCGCTGCGCTTCGTGATGTCCTGGCCCTCGAACAGGATGCGCCCGGTGTCGGGGCGGATCGAGCCGGCTACTATATTGAAGAGGGTGGTCTTGCCCGCGCCGTTCGGGCCGATCAGGCCGAGGATCTCGCCCCGCCGTACGGTGAGCGACACCCGGTTCACGGCCATCAGCCCGCTGAAGGACTTCGATACACCCTCTAGTTGGAGAAGTTCTGGCATGGCTCTCCTGACGAGTGGCCAGTGACCAGTGACCAGCGGTCAGTAATGCGGCATCCGTCAGGGCACCGATGCCGGTTAGCTTTGACGCATGACGCCGCATTACGCGTGATGCACTGACCACTGGTCACTGACCGCTGACCACTCGCCCTACCGCTGGTCAAACGGCGGGGCGGGATAGAGCGGCTCTGCAGACGATTGCTCCTTCGGCCAGACCGACACCTGCGCTCCGTTCTGGTACTGGGTGACGATCGAGATCACCTGGCCGGTGCCGTCGGGGTTGAACTTGACGGGGCCAATGACCGTGTCGGTCATGTCGGTGGCGGCGAGGGCGTCGCGGATGGCCTGGCGGTCGGTGCTGCCTGCGCGGGTGATGGCGTCGGCCAGGATTTGCACGCTGGCGTAGGCCGAGCCTACGGCCGAGATAGCGGGCGCGCCGTACTTCTGCTGGTAGCGCTGGGCCATCTCACGCGCCCCGGGGAAGGTAACGTTTGCGTCCCAGCCCTGGATCAGCATCACGGCATCGCCGTCCTTGCCCAGGTTCTGCGCCCAGGTAGCCGAGTCGGGTGCGCGGATGAGGAACATGGCCTCAGGCGTGTAGGCAAGCTCCTTCATCTGCTTGACTATGGCGGTGCCGTCGGGCGGGTTGGGCAGGCCCAGCACCACCTGCGCCCCGGCGTCCTTGGCCTTGCCGACCAGCGGGGAGAAGTCCTTGGCGCCCGGGGCGTACTGCTCGTCAACCACAAGCTCGTAGCCGCGGCTCGATATCTCGGTCTTCCACAGGCCGCCAAGCTCGGCTCCCCAGTCGGTGGTCTCGGCGAAGATGGCCACCTTGGTGGGCCTGGGGTCGAAGCTGTCGAGCAGGTCGAAGGTTGCTTTGGCGATGTCGGGCGACTTGGGGAAGGGCGAGAAGAGGTACTGGTATCCCTGCTGGTGGATCGAGTAGAGGGCGAAGGCCACGCCCACGTAGGGGATCTTGTTCTTCTCGGCGATGGCCGCGGCTGCCGCGTGCAGGTCGCTGCCGAAGCCGCCCAGGTAGGCCACCACGGCATTACTCGAATTGAGCGTCTCCATGCGCTGGGTGGTCTTGGAAGCATCGGACTCATCGTCCAGCACGAGCAGTTCCAACCTGAACTTCTCGCCGCCCACGTCCACACCGCCCGCGGCGTTGATATCTTCGATAGCAAGCTCGTAGCCGTTCTTCACGAGCGTGCCGCCGGCGGCGTAGCGCCCGGTTGTCGGGATCACCGCGCCGACGGGGATCGACCCTTCCGGGATGATCCCGGCGGCTCCGCCTGCAGCGGTCTCGGTCGGCTCGGCTGCCGCTGTGGTGGGCGTGTCGGCAGCGGCGGCGGTTGTGGGGGTATCGGCCGGGGCCGCCGCCGTGGTCGCGGTCGGGGCTGCGGGGGCGGTGGTCGGAGTGGCCGGGGCTTGTGTGCCGCAGGCCGCCAGCACCAGCGCTGAGATGACCAGCGAGGTGAGGACTCTCAGTCCTCGGATTCTAGGCAACATTGATCTCTCCTCCATTGGAACACCTGAATAACATCTCGGCCCGGGTAATGCGTAATGCGCTACGTCATGCGTCATGCGTGGTCGCCAGATGAGCATCGGTGCCCTTACGTTTGACATTTCACGCATTACCTACGTGTGGTGCCGGCTACGGCGGACCTTTGTTCGAGGCTTCTTCGGTCGCGTTGTTCATCCTCGGCCCCCGTTCAGGATTGGCGCAGACCACGAGACCGCCGCTGCGATGCCCTGCGGCCCGGGTCTGCTTGACGTGTGACCCCCACCGGCCGGACGGCTCTGCCGGTACGAAATCGCCCGGTATGGCAGTAAGCCGTTCGGGGCAATAGGGCAGTGCGGCAGCATCGCTGCATGCAGCAAGCGCCGGAGGCCGGTGGGTGACCTATGGTGTTGTCTCAGACCGGCTAATTGGTCGCGGCCGGTCCGAGGGCAAATCCGCGGTGTTCAGCTGCAGCGTTCGGCACACTGCGGGTTAGTCAAAGTTGTGATGGTTCAGGCGATGGAGCCGGTAAGGAGTCCGTTCTCGAATACGCGGTCCATCTGCACAGGGTGCCCGGCGCGCACGGTGCGCATCGCGAGGCGGGCGTGCTCTTTGGCCAGAGCCTCGGCGCGCGCACCCTCGCGGTGCTCGATCGCTTCCACGATGCCTTTGTGGTGCTGCTGGGCGGTGAAGAAGACCTTCCACTCCTGCCCGAACTCCCACTCGGCGAGCACGAAAGCGTTGGGGGAAGCGAAGGGCAGAGCGACTATATGCTCGATCATGCGCAGCACGACGAAACTTTCGGGCAGCGCCACCAGCTGGCGGTGGAACCGGTCGTTAAGCACGAGGTAGCGGTCGATGGTGTCGCTTGTGACCTCGCGCACCTCGGTCAGCTCGTCAATCTGGGCGACGCATTCCTTTAGCTGAGCGAGAGCGATGCCGCTCACGCCCCGCTCGGCTGCCAGGCGCGCGGCGAAGCCTTCGATGGTGCCGCGCATCTCGCTCGCTTCGAGGATGTCGCGCTGGGTGAAGGTGCGCACCCTATAGCCGCCGCCCGGCATCTTTTCGAGCAAGCCTTCCTGGGCCAGTTGGACCAGCGCGGCGCGCACCGGCGTACGCGATACCTGGAGGCGGTCGACCAGGGCAAGCTCGAGCAGGTGCTCGCCGGAGGCAAGCTCACCCTGAAGGATAAGCTCCCTCAGGCTGACTACCGCCTTGGTTGTCTGCGACATCGCCATGGTCTGCGCGTCCTCACGCTCAACCGGGCCGGCCCCGGCGCCCGGCCGTTTGGCCGCGGGCCGAAGTTTCACGAGTATACTTGATGTATACAGGAAAAGCAATGATAAAGGGAGCGCGATTCTGCCATGGAATCGATGTGTCTGATTACCACGTTTAGTTTGGCCCGGTGTAGGAGGTGGCGGCCGCCGAAGCGGGGGTCAAGCGGGCGGCGCGATGTATACATGGGGGTGCGATGGCGGCGTGGATGGGGTAATGTTCCCGCACGACGCGGCGTCGCCGGAACGCCCGGCGGTTGAAACCACGGACTATACTTACGCAGTCCGGCCTGCGTGGGCCTCGGGCCGGGATGAGCGAGGGGCTAGACGAGGTCTACCTTGATGTTGAGGGCGCGTAATTCCGCGACCATGTCGGGGGGCGCGGCGTCGTCGGTGATGATGCGGTGGACTTCGCGGGGGAGGGCGAACGCGCTGAAGGCAGTCATGCCGAATTTGCTCGAGTCGACCACGCCGACCACGGTATCCGAGGCGCTCACTATCTGCTGCTTGAGCTGCGCTTCCTCGATGTCCGACTCCATCAGGCCGTCGCGGGGGGTGACGCCTCTCGCGCCGAAGAAGCCGAGGTCGAAGCGCAGGCGGCGCAGCGACTCGAAGTTGAAGCTGCCGACCAGCGAGCTTGAGCGGGGCCGCATGGTGCCGCCCACCACGATGGTGGTGATGCCCGCGCTGAAGTTTAGCTCGAGGGCGGTATACAGGCCGTTGGTCACGACCACGAGGTCTTCGCGCTCTTTGATGAGGCGGGCGATCTGCAGGGCGGTGGTGCTGGCGTCGAGGAAGACCTGCTGGCCCGAGCGGACCAGGGCCGCGGCTGCCTGGGCGATGCGGCGCTTCTCCTCGATGTGTTCCTGCTCGCGGGCCGCGAAGTAGCGCTCCAGCCTGCCCCGGCCCGACACGACCGCCCCGCCTCGGACGCGGGTGAGCAGCCCCTGAAGCTCCAGCTGGTCGAGGTCTTTCCTAACGGTCACCTCGGACACGTCGAGCGCGCGGCTTAGCTCGTACACCGACGTGCGCTCCTGGGCATTCAGGAATGCCAGGATCCGCTCGCGCCGCTGCTCGGGCGGCAGTGTCTGGTCGACCTGGGACACGATCTCACCTCACGAGTAAAGAAGCCGCACCCGCCTGTCTGAATGCCCACATCATAGCAAAAGGGACCCTGAGAAGCAAGTAGTGTCAAAACTCAATCGAAGCGATTTACTTACGAAAGTATTGACTTAGGAGAAAAGTGGTGCTATGATGGGCGAACCGAAAGCGGAATCGTACGGTAGCGCCGGGCGTCGTCAGCCCCCGTGAACCGGCGAAAACCGCGGCCCAAGTCTTGCGCGGGTCTTTTCAGCACACTTCCCAGGCACTCCGAACCACCGAGGCCGAGCAGACCGGCGCACGCGCCCTGCATTGTTGCACAGAGAGGTTCGATGGTGAGCGACAGGCAGCCTGTCATCCAGGTGCAGCACGTCTCCAAGTCCTTTGGAGGAGTACGCGCGCTGCAGGACGTCCACTTCGACGTCTTGCCGGGGGAGGTACACGCCCTGCTCGGGGAGAACGGCGCGGGCAAGTCTACCCTGATCAAAATCCTCACCGGCTTCCACCAGCCCGACGCGGGCACGATCCTGTTCGAGGGGCGGCCCGTCACGCTCTCGGGCACGCGCGAGGCGCAGCATTACGGCGTGGCCGCCATCTACCAGGAGCCGAGCCTCTTCCCCGACCTCGACGTGGCCGAGAACATCATGGTGGGCCGCCAGCCCGTGCGCCGCTGGGGCATCCACTGGAAGAGCATGTACGCCGAGGCCGCGAGCCTGCTCAAGCGACTGGGCCTGCCCATCGACCCGCGCACCAAAGCGCGCGACCTGAGCGTGGCTCAGCAGCAGTTGGTCGAGATAGCGCGGGCGCTGTCCATAAAGGCCAAGGTGCTGATTATGGACGAGCCGACCTCCTCGCTCACTCAGCGCGAGGTGGAGGAGCTGTTCAAGATCGTGCGGCAGCTGCGAGAGTCGGGCACGGCCGTGGTGTTCATCTCGCACCGGCTGGAGGAGCTTTATGCACTGGCCGACCGGGTGACGATCCTGCGCGACGGCACTTACGTCGCGACCAGGGACATGGCGAGCGTGACCACCGAGGAGCTGATCCGCATGATGGTGGGGCGCACCCTGGGCGAATTGTTCCCCAAGCAGGCGGTCGAGCCGGGCGAGGTGGCGCTCGAGGTAGTGAACCTGGGGGTGGAGGGCGCGTTCTCGGGAGTGTCGTTCCAGCTTCGGCGGGGGGAGATCGTGGGCATGTCGGGGCTGATCGGGGCGGGGCGGACGAACGTGGCGCGGGCGCTGTTCGGCACCGAGCCTGCCACCGAGGGCACGATCAAGATCGAGGGCAGGCCCGTCACCATCAAAAGCCCGGACGAGGCGATGGCGCTCGGCATCGGCTACGTGCCCGAGGACCGCAAGGAGCACGGGTTGGTGCTCGAGATGAGCATAGCAGACAACATTACCCTGCCCGTGCTGAGCAGGTTCGCCCGGCTGGGCTGGCTCGACGAGGGAAGTGCGCTGAAGGAGGCGCAAATATCGTCGCGGCAGCTTGACGTGAGGATGACGGGGGTGGACCAGAAGGCGGGGCAGCTATCGGGCGGCAACCAGCAAAAGGTCGTGCTGGCCAAGTGGCTCGGCACGAAGCCGCGCGTGCTGATCCTGGACGAGCCGACACGGGGCATCGACGTGGGCACCAAGGCGGCGGTACACCGGCTGATGAGCAACCTGGCGGCCGAAGGCATCGCCATCCTGATGATATCGTCGGAATTGCCCGAGATCCTCGGCATGAGCGACCGCGTGCTGGTCATGCGCGAGGGCAGGCTGACGGCCGAGTTCAGCCGGGCGCAGGCCACGCAGGAGACATTGATGGCTGCGGCGACTGTGGCGTAGTGGTCAGTGGCCAGTGGCCCGTGGCCAGTGAGCAGCGTGGGCGTGACTAACTGTAACGCCGTGGGCGATGGGGCAAGTTGCGAAAGTAAGTACTCTGGCACTGGCCATTGGCCACTTGGAAAGGCAAGATGGTCGCACAGGCAGACGTAGAAGCAGAGGAAGCCGAGGCAACGGGCCGCACGCGGGGGCGGGCCTTGCAGGCGGTGCTGCGCTTCCGCGAGGTGGGCATCATCGCCTTTATCGTGCTGCTGGCCGGGCTGGTGACGCTGCGCAACCCTGCCTTCCTGAGCATAGGCAACCTGCGCGACATCCTGCTCAACATATCCATCCTGGTGATAGTGGCGCTGGCCCAGATGATGGTAATCATCACGCGGGGGATAGACCTGTCGGTCGGCTCGATGATCGGGCTGACGGCAATGATGACCTCGTTCACCGTGGTGGCCTTCCCTGACATGCCGGTTGTGCTCGCGCTGCCGCTGGGCATGGCGATAGGCGCGGTGCTCGGCGGGCTGAACGGGCTGATCATCGCCTACGGCAAAGTGCCGCCGATCATCGCCACGCTGGGCACGCTCAGTATCTACCGGGGGCTGATCTTCCTGTACAGCAACGGGCAGTGGATCAACGCCTTCGAGATGCCGCCCGGCTTCAAGGAGCTTTCCAAGGGCATCCCGCTGGGCGTGCCCAACCTGATCCTGTTCGCGGCGGCGGTGGCGGTGGGGGTGTTCCTGTTCCTGAAGTACACGCGCACCGGGCGCGACATCTACGCTGTGGGCAGCAACCCCGACGCCGCGCGCTTCGCGGGCATACAGACGCACCGCATCATCTTCACCGTGTTCCTGCTCTCGGGCATGCTGTGCGGTCTGGCGGGGGTGTTGTGGGCCTCGCGCTTCGAGGCGGCGCAGACCAACACCGCGCTCGGCTTCGAGCTGCAGACCGTGGCCGCGCCGGTGGTGGGCGGGGTGAACATCTTCGGCGGTAGCGGCACGGTGCTGGGCACCACGCTGGGGGCGTTCCTGCTCGGCATCATCAACAACTCGCTGACGCTTATCAGGATCAACCCGTTCTGGCAGCTTGCGGTGCAGGGGCTGCTCATATTGCTGGCCGTGATCGCCGACGCCACGATAACGCGGCGACTGCAGCGCATCATGCCCAGGCGCACGCGTTAGTGGGCAGAAGGCGGAATGACGCAAGGAACGATGTGATGGAGCAGAGGACGAGCACAGGCAACACGGCTAACACGCTCAGGCGCATATTCGTGCGCTGGGAGTGGCTGCTGGTCGTGCTGATCGTGGCGGTCGGCGCGTTCAACGCGTGGCGCTCGCCATTCTTCCTGAATACGAACAACCTGCTGCGCACCACGTCCGACTTCATGGAGATCGGCATCATGGTACTGCCGATGGTGTTCATCATCGTCACGGGCAATATCGACCTGTCGATCGCCTCGACGCTGGGCCTGTCGGCTTCGCTGATGGGCTGGCTGTACATGGGCGGGTGGAATATCTGGGCGGCGGTGGCGGTGGCGCTGGTGGCGAGCGTGGCCGCGGGGCTGGTGAACGGGGTGCTGATAGCGAGGCTGCGGCTGCCCGCGCTGGCCGTAACGCTCGGCACGCTGTCGTTCTACAGGGGCATCGCGTACGTGCTGCTGGGGGACGAGGCGGCGCGCGGCTACCCGCCCGAGTTCACCTACCTGGGGCAGGGCACGCTGTTCGGCACCGGGGTGCCCTTCGCGCTGCTCGTGTTCGCGCTGCTGGCGGTGGTGTTCGGGCTGGTGCTGCACAAGACCACGTTTGGGCGCTACCTGTACGCCATCGGGAACAACGAGGCGGCGGCGCGCTACTCGGGCGTGCCGGTGGCGCGCATCAAGATCATCATCTACGTGCTTTCGAGCATGATGGCCGCGCTCGCCGGGTTCATCCTTGCCGCCCGCTTCGGCAGCACCCGCCCCGACATCGCTACGGGCCTCGAACTGACCGTGATCACCATAACGGTGCTGGGCGGGGTGAGCATCTTCGGGGGCAGCGGCACTATGCTTGGGGCCGTGCTCGCGCTGGTGCTGGTGGGGGTGCTGCGCTTCGGCATGGGGCTGATGAACCTGCAGGGGCAGGTGCAGGACATAGTGATCGGCAGCCTGCTGGTGCTCTCCATCCTGCTGCCCACGATTGGGAGCAGGATCCAGCCGAGGCTGTTGCGGCGGCGCGACACCCTTGTGAGGGCAGCCGCGGCGGCAACCGTGGCCGTGCTATTTGTCGCATTCTTCTTCTGGTCGCGCTCAGTCGTGCTGGCTCAGCAGTAGACCGGAGCGCGCATGACCGGTGCCCATTCTACTCTCGACAACTCTCAAGGAGGAAGCCTATCGCCTACAAGCTATCGA
>DASTEB010000062.1:0-8841 GCA_035710025.1 Chloroflexia bacterium | reverse complement strand
CGCCTGGGTCAGCGCGTACTGGTCGCCGCCCGTTACGAATACGCCCGCTGCCCCAGTGACCAGGTCCACGACCTCGCGACTGAACGCTTCGTCCCGGCTGCGGATAAAGGGCGTATGCACTCTGTCGCGGCTGAAACCAATGCGCTGGAAGACGCTCACATAATCGCCCGTGAGTATCTCGGGGTGTCGCGTGGCCGTGCTTATGAGCACAACGTCACGCTGCAAAGAGTGGGTCTCGGCGCGCTCAACGAGCCGCAAGAAGAGGCGAGCCAGCCGGGCCTCGTGGTCCAGCCGGTCCGCCCCACCAATGACCATCAGGTAACCGGGCGTGCGCCACGCGGTGTCAATGACGCCCGGCGGGTCTATATTCTTCAGTATGTCGTCCGATTGGTGTTCGCTCAAGTGGCGGCGTCTTCCTCTCTCACATTTCTCACAATTCGCCTCAGTGGCGCGCCCGGGCGGTGGCCCCTAAGAGTGGCCGTCCGGCTCGCCGTCGGCCGCTACCTGCCGCTGCACGAAGTGGGCCGCGTCGTGCTCTCCTCCGTCCTCGCCGTGTGGCTCGACGCCAAGCCCGACTGCCTCTATGATCGTCTCAATCGACGGCACATGGGCGCCGCCCTCCCTGTGGTTGCCCGACACCTCGGGTACGGGGCACCAGAAGGCGTCGCTCTGGCGCGCGGCCGCTTCCTGCGCGCGCTGCTTCACCAGCGCTATCACGTCGTCGATCTTGTCGATGAACAGCACGACCCCATCGCCCGGCTTCGCCATGTCGAGCGCCTCGTTCACCGCGGTCATCTCGTCCAGCGTAGTGCTCAGCGGCAGCGACGGGCGTGTGCGCCGAATTGTCTCGGCGATCAGGCCCGCCACCTCGCCCCGCTCGCGCCCGCGCAGATCGTCATCCTCGCGCACCACGATCCAGTCGAACGTGTTTGCAGCGATTACCGCAAGCTCCTGGATATCGGCATCGCGGCGGTCGCCCGGCGCCGCCACCACCCCGATCTTTCGCCGCGGCTTCATCAGCGTAAGCGCCTCCTGCACGGCGCGCACAGCGTGGGGGTTGTGTCCGTAGTCCACTATCACGGTCGCCCCGCCTACCTCGAACATGTTGAACCGGCCGGGCGCCGTCTGCTCGTCGGTCTGGAACGTGCGAAGCCCCAGCCGGATCGAGTCGACCGGCACCCCCGCACCCCAGGCAATCGCCGCCGCGGCCATCGCGTTCTGAACCTGGAACGGTACGGTGCCTCCGTGCGTTGCGGGCACGTCGGCCGAGTGAAGCAGGGGCGTCTCGGTCGAGCCTTCGGCGAAGACGATTTCCCTGTCACGCTGAAAAACGGCTCGTCCGCTGCTCGCAAGATGCGCCGCCAGCGGTCGCGAGTGCTCGTCCATCCCAAAGTATATCACCTGTCCAGCGCAGTCCTCCGCCATGCCGGCCGTAAGGGGGTCGTCCGCGTTCAATACGCCAAACCCGTCCTTCGCCACGCTCTCTATCACCACTCTTTTGACCCTCGCCAGTCGCTCAGGCGTCTCGATGCCCTCAAGCCCGAGGTGGTCACTCGCCACGTTCAGCACCGCGCCCACGGTGCACCGGTCGAACGCGAGTCCTGACCGGAGGATGCCGCCGCGCGCCGTCTCCAGCACTGCTACCTCGACTTGCGGGTGCATCAGCACCGACTCGGCGCTTCGAGGGCCAGCGCAGTCGCCCCTCACGCGCCGCACGCCGTTGAAATAGATGCCGTCGGTCGTGGTCATGCCCACGTACTTCTTCATCGTCGTGAAGATGTGGGCGACCGCCCGCGTCACGGTCGTCTTGCCGTTCGTGCCTGTAATCGAGATAACCGGTATGCGCGACGGCGTATCGCCCGGGAACAGCAGCTCGACAATCGCCTCGCCCACCGGGCGCGGCTTGCCTTCCGAGGGGAACACGTGCATCCGTAGCCCGGGAGCCGCATTCACCTCAACGATGCCCCCTCCCTGCTCTTCCAGCGGGCGCTTGATGTTGTCGCACACCATGTCAACACCGGCAACATCAAGCCCGATGGTCTTCGCGGCGAGCACCGCAAGCGCCGCGTTGTCCGGGTGGACCACGTCGGTAATGTCGGTGGCGGTACCGCCTGTGGACAGGTTCGAGTTGTCGCGCAGAAACACAACCTGACCGGGCGGGGGCACGTTGTCCCACGAGTACCCCTGCTTGGAGAGCGTCAGCGCGGCTGCCGCATCCATGCGTATCCGGGTCAGCGCAGCGCCGTGCCCGTGCCCCCTGCGCGGGTCCTCGTTTACCATGTTCACAAGCTCGCGAATGTTGTGTATGCCGTCGGCCACCACCTGCGCCGGGCGCCTCTCTGCAGCCGCCACGAGCTTGCCGCCGATCACCAGAAGACGATAGTCGTTCCCGCTGAGGTACTGCTCGACGATGGCCCGCCGCGAGTACTCCCGTGCCAGCTCGAACGCGGCCTTTACCTGTTCTCCGCTCGTCAAGTTGACGCTCACGGCCTTGCCCTGGTTGCCGTCGTACGGCTTGACCACCACCGGCAGCCCTGTGTCCTGTGCGACCTCCCAGGCCTCCTCCGCATCGCCTACCACAGCGCCCTGCGGCACCGGCACCCCCACGCGCGCGAGCAGGTCCTTGGTCAGTTCCTTATCCTGCGCGATCTCCACGGCGATGTTCGACGTGTACGACGTCTCCGACGCCTGTATCCTCCGCGCTCGGTAGCCCTGCCCAAGCTGCACCAGCGCGCCGGTATTCAGGCGATACCACGGAATTCCCCGCGCCTTCGCCGCGTCCACGATGGACTGTGTGGATGGGCCGAGCATGTTGTCTTCGGCCACCGTGCGCACCTCGGCCAGGCGCTCGTTCAGGTCGAACCCGAGATGCCGCCCCTCGGCCAGCGTCTCGGCAATCTCGCCGGCCAGGTGCGTACACATCCTGGCGGCTTCGGCGTCCTTATAGTCCACCACGATACGGTACTCGCCGTGGTGCTGCGTGCCGCGCGTCCGCCCAAACCCCACGTCCATCCCGGCCAGCGTCTGCAGTTCGAGGATTATGTGCTCGATGATGTGGCCCATGTATGTGCCGAGTCGCAATCGCTCCAGGAAACCGCCGGGTCTGCCCTCCGAGCACCTGTGCTCCCACAGCGTGGGCATCGTCGCCACCAGCCGCTCGGTGAACCCGGGCAGCTTGTTGGACGGCAGCGTCTCGTACTTGCCGATATCCGTCAGGACTTCGAGCACGGGCCGGTAAGCCCAGATATTGGGCCCGGTCAGCACCTTGATTTTCTTTACCTGTATCTCCGGCACACGTCCACCTCGCGCTTCCCTGCCGCCGCGTCACCCTTGCGCAATTCCGGCCTGCTCGCGGGCGCGGCGGTGATCGAATTCTACACCAGCAGGCCGCCGCCCGTAAAGCGCGGCGTGGCGTGGCATACGCCGTGCTTCCCACATGTAGGATAATAGATAGGGACCCATTACACGGAGGTACCACATGAAAGTTGAGATTCTCTACTGTCAGGAATGAAAGTACGGCCCTCGCGCCGCCCGTGTGGCGGACGAGATCATCTCCGAGTTCGGAGAGGCTGTCGACACGATTACGCTTGTGAGAAGCTCGGGCGGGCGCTTCGAAGTGTCGGTTGACGGTACGCCGGTCTTCTCCAAAGCCGAGGTACACCGCCACGCCGAGCCGGGCGAGGTATCGCATCTTATCCGCAAGCATTTAGCCGCATCAGGCCGCGACACGGCACGCGCTTTCGCGTAACGTTAGCGGCTCAGCAAGGATGCGCTTGGGGCAGGCGCTATGCCTGCCCCCTGCTTATGATCCCCCCTCGGCCGCTGCGTGCCCCCTGAACAACAAAAGCACTCCCGCGCCGGTCAGCCCGCCCGAGACGAACGCGCCTATGATGCTGCCGGCAAGGTCCGCGCCGAGCGTGCCCCGCTCGAAGAGCAGGAATCCGACTTGACCCACGAAGCCCGAAGCGATCAGGCCCAGCATCGTGCCCGCGAAGAACAGCAGGGGCGAAGCGTTGAAGAACCGTCTGAGCAACAGCCAGCGCGCCCCCGCGGTCGCCACCCCAACCAGCGCGCCGGTGAATATAATGCCGATCGGCCCCGCGCTCGCGTCGGCGAGAGCCTCGCCGGTCTGCTGCGAGGTGCCGAACTGCAGGCCAACCATGATGAACACGAGGCTGATCAGCATAATCAGAAGCGCGCCCAGGATCAGCCCCACGACGTTGTACGACCACCACTGGAGCAGCGGCAGCGCCCGAACGAAGCGCCGCAAAAGCAGCCACTCGAGCAGCGGCTGCACCAGCCCGATCACCGCCAGCGCGACCACGCTCCGCACCGGCCCGTCGGGCAGTTGCGTCGTCAGCACAGTCATCACCGACGCTGCAATCGCGATCAGGGTCCAGAGCGCGACGAACGGCACGGCGCGCGGCTGCACCACTCCGGCTGTAGCCACCGGCACCTTATGATAGACCTCTGGATCCTCCCCCGCCTTCGGAGCCGGTGGTCTATTTCGTTCAGACGCTGTTTGTTTCGCCACAGTCCGCTCCTCGTCTGGTGCGCGCCGTGCCCGCTGTTGCACGGCCGCGGCGCCGCCGCATTATAGCACACGCGTTTCCGCTTTAGCCCCTGCCTGCTTATTGTAGAATAGAGGCATGGCGCCGCCGGCACCGCCGGTCGGAATGCAGGCCTCAGGAGGGTGACTTGGCAGACCTGGCACTACTCGGGGTGTTCGCCCACCCCGACGACGAAGAACTCATGGGAGGTGCGTACGCGAAGGCTGCAGTCGAAGGCATCCGTACCGGCTTGATCTGCGCCACCCGCGGCGAGCGTGGCGAAATCGCCGACCCTTCGCTCGCAACCCCCGACAACCTGGGCGAGGTGCGCGAGCACGAGCTTCGCGCCGCATGCGCCGTGCTCGGCATCAAGCACCTGTGGTTTCTCGACTACCTCGACTCCGGTATGGCCGGAACGCCCGAGAACATTCACACCCGGGCCTTCGCCCGGGCCGACGAGCAGGAGGCGCTTGAGAAGATCGTGCGCATCGTGCGCGATTTCCGTCCGACCGTGATGGTCACATTCGACGAGACCGGCGCCTACGGCCACCCCGACCACCTCATGGTCGAGCGCCTCACTAATGCCGCGTTTCAGGCAGCCGCCGACCCGGCACGCTTCCCTGAAACGGGCGAGCCGTGGCAGGCTTCTCGCCTCTACTACGCAGGCTTCCCGCGTAGCGCGATGATGCGCTGGATGGACGTCGCCCGCGAGATGCAGCCCGAGCATGCGTTCGCCCGGCTCGACCCGTCGACCATGGGCATCGAAGACGCGCGCATTACCAACGAGATAGACGTTTCGCGCTGGTACGATGCAAAGCGTCGTGCCCGCCAGATGCACCGCACCCAGTCGGGGCCGTACGACCCCATGGCGAAAATGCCCCCCGACCTTGTCCGCAAGTGGATGTCAATCGAGCACTATGCGCTGGTCGCCGGCAAACCGCTTCCGCCCGGCGACGATTTCCGGGGCGACCTGTTCGCGGGGCTGCGTTAGAACCAAACTCTAGGAGGCTACCATGTGCGGAGGAGTGATATTCCCTTATCGCGAAGAGTACCACGACATGCTCGCCGAGTTGTACCCGGCGGCAGAACTGAAGAAGTTCGAGAGCGACGGTCGAGTGCGCTCGCTCTACTGGCAGAAGCCGGCCCCGGTGCTGCCCGTCGTGCTCGAGGCGGGCGACAAAGGCGCGGCCGCCCTTGAGGTAGCCGTCCCGCGGCTGATGCTGTGGGGCAGCCGCGACAAGGACGCCCCGTTCCCCAACACCGGCTGGGCGCGCCTGGAGAGCATCGAGCAAGGCAAATGGCGCCACCTGCGCCCGCGCCCTGCGCTCATACCCGTATCGTTCGGCGTAGAGAAAGGTAGGTGGTTCACCATCAAGCACGGCATTGCCGGGCTTATCGTGGAGCGCGACGGCGAGGAGAGGGTCTTCATGCTCACACGCCAATCCAATCCAGAATTCCTCGAGGCGACACGCCACGAGCGAATGCCCGTGCTGATCGAGCAGACCGATTTCCCCTGGCTCCCGGGCGAGCCTGGTGGCACACATTCTGCGAATCAGTTGTCGTTCCCAACCAATTGACAAGACTGAGGCGGTAAATCACACATGCCAAGCGACGAACAGGGCCGGAAGGCTCCCCTGGACAAAGAAGTGAAACAGCGCGTCCCTCCGACGCCGTCAGCAGCCGAGCTTGAGGCACGGAACGCGCCGCTCAAGCCGAACGTAACGCTCAACCGCGCGGTGCGCATGGGCGCGCCCACTGAGGACGAAGAGCTACTCAAACGCCCAGCGGCCCCACCGGCCGACTTCACTCGCTCCGACACGTGGCGCGTGCTGCGCATCATGGGCGAGTTCGTCAACGGCTTCGACACTCTTGCAAGCCTGGGCGCGGCCGTGACCATATTCGGGTCGGCCCGCACCACCGAGGACGACCCGATGTACTGGAAGGTGGTCGAGCTTGCCAGGCAGCTGTCCAACGCCGGGTTCGCCATCATCACCGGCGGAGGGCCGGGCGTCATGGAGGCGGGCAACCGGGGGGCGCGCGAGGCTGGCGGCCTCTCGGTCGGGTGTAACATCGAACTCCCCTTCGAGCAGGGCACCAACGCCTACGTGGACATCGCCATCAACTTCCGCTACTTCTTCGTGCGTAAGATGATGTTCATGAAGTACTCGGAGGCCTTCGTCATCTTCCCTGGCGGCTTCGGCACCATGGACGAGCTTTTCGAGTCGCTCACGCTGATCCAGACCGGCAAAGTGCGCAACTTCCCCGTGATCCTCTTCGGCAGCGCCTACTGGAGCGGTCTTGTGGACTGGATCAAGCAGACGATGCTCGCCGAGCGCAAAATCTCGCCGCAAGACATCGACCTGCTGATCGTGACCGACTCGGTAGAAGAAGCGGCACAGCGCATAATTGACTGCTACAACGACCGCTGCTGGCAGCAGGAGCACCTGACCGACGACGCACGCAATATCCACTCCGAAATCGTGGACGATCCGGGCGATCTCTACCCGACGAACGGTAACGGCCAGCGAACCACGGCCGCAAGCCCGGACGGCGCGAGCCAACGCCCTGTCCGCACGCGCACCAGCATCCCATCACGCCCCAACCCCGAGGCCGGCGACGGCGCGTAGCGCGACATAGAATGCGAAAAGGACCAGGCAAAACCGCCTGGTCCTCATTTTGTCGGGGTGACAGGATTTGAACCTGTGACTTCTTCGTCCCGAACGAAGCGCGCTGCCGGGCTGCGCTACACCCCGTAACTAACGATCAAGTATACCAGACGCTCCTGCCCCTGTCAAAGCACCGGCAGCCTCGCGCCTACCGCTGCCCCTGTACGGTATAATGGATAGCGTCCCCAACGACCGCATACAGGAGAATATACTACATGGCGATAGACGAACAAGCAGCGGCAGCAGGGCAGTCCGAGGTCTCGCCCGACGGTGCCCAGTCGTTTCAGCGACACAACCTGGCGAACGGCCTTACCGTCCTAACGAAAGAGATCCACTCGGCCCCGGTCGTGTCGTTCTGGGTGTGGTATCGCGTCGGCGCACGCAACGAACACGTCGGTATCACCGGAGTGTCCCACTGGGTCGAGCACATGATGTTCAAGGGCACGCAGTCGATCGGCAAAGGCCAGATCATGCAGATGGTAGCCGAGAACGGCGGCACCCTCAACGCCTTCACTTCCGACGACTGGACAGCATACTTCGAGACTCTCCCCGCCGACCGGCTCGACCTCGCGATACAGATCGAGGCTGACCGTATGGCAAACTCGCTGTTCGACCCGAACGAAGTCGAATCTGAGCGCACCGTGATCATCTCCGAGCGCGAAGGCTCCGAGAACGAGCCAGACCGCCTGCTGGACGAGGAGGTGTCGGCCGCCGCGTTCAAGGTCCACCCCTACGGCAACGGCATCATCGGCTGGAAGTCCGACCTGCGCACCATAACCCGCGACGACCTGTACGGTCACTACCGCACTTTTTACGTGCCCAACAACGCCACAGTCGTGGTAGCGGGCGACTTCGACACCGCCGACCTGCTGGCCCGGCTGAACCGCGAATTCGGCGCGTACCCAGAAGGGCACAACCCGCCGGAGGTCCGCGCCATCGAGCCTGACCAGGTAGGCGAGCGCCGCGTCGTGGTGAAGAAGCCCGGCACCGTGGCCCAGATCGAGATCGTGTACCACGTCCCCTCGGCCGCCAACCCCGACATCTACTCTCTTATGGTGGCCGATGCTCTCCTTTCCGGCGCGAAGCCGATGGGCTTCGGCGGCGCGGCACTCGGGCGCTCTGCTCGCCTGTATAAGGCTCTTGTCACGACCGAGATCGCGGCGGGCGCAGGCTCGTACTTCTCGCTGCACAAGGACCCACACCTGTTCGCGCTCTCGGCCAGCGCCAAGGCGGGCGACGACCACGTCGAGGCGCTCCAGCGCATGGAAGTTGCCCTGTTCGAGGAGATGCGCAAGCTGCAAGAGGGCGACATCCCGCAAGCCGAGCTTGAGAAGGCGGTACGCCAGTCGCGGGCCCAGTTCGTCTACTCAACCGACAGCGCGTCGAGCCAGGCGTTCATGCTGGGATACCTGGAGACGATCTTTACTGCCGATATGTACGACGAATTCCTCGAGAGACTGTCGCAGGTGACCGCCGAAGACGTCCGCCGTGTTGCCCGCACCTACTTCGCCGAGCACAACCGCACAGTCGGCTGGTTCATTCCGACCGACGAGGAGCAGCCCGACGGCGCGCAGAACGCTCAGGAGGTCGCTTAGCCATGCAGACCGCACCACAGAGGCGCGACG
>DASTEB010000061.1:0-9448 GCA_035710025.1 Chloroflexia bacterium | reverse complement strand
AAGGCCGAAGGCAGAAAGAGGCACAGGCTCCTGCGCCTGAAGCTGCCGGGGCTCAAGCCGGTGGACGTTCGACTGCCCGTATGGGCGTTGGTCGGTAGGCTGTCTGCGTGAGGGCGTGCAGGATGCCTCGCGGCACCCGCGCCGCTCCCGGCTCGATGAGCCTCGGGACGCGCCTACCGTACCGTTAGGGGCACGAGGCCCGAAGGGTATGTCCCTCGGGTCTACTGCCCTGCCTACCCCACCACTACCCTGCCGTCCCGTGCGGAAGGCGGCAGGCAACAGAAGAGCGACCGGGTTGTACCCCGGCCGCTCTCTTTCATGCTGGCTTGTCGGTGTTCGCGCTTAGCGCACGAGCACGTACAGCGCCATATGGGCGATCTCGGTGCCGCCGCTCGACACGGTCAGCCATGCCTGCTTGTCGCCGCGGTCCGCGCCGCGATCGACCTCCACGCTTACCGCCACGCTGGCCGACTCGCCCGGGTCGAGTTCCACCGACGCGGAGCTGACCGAGAAGGTCGCGCCCGCCGTGGCGTCCTCGATAGCGAGGTCGTAGGTCATGGTGGCATCGCCGGTGTTGGTCAGGGTGACCTCGGCCGTGCGGCCCTTGCCGGAGCCGGCCGGGATCTGCCCGTAGCTGATGCTGACCGGGTCAAGCACCACTTCGGTCTCGACCGCCGCGAGCAGGTCCTCCAGGCCGGAGCCGATGATGTTCACATCGGTCACGATCTGGGTGCCCGTCTGGAAGTCCTTCAAGACGTCGCGGTTGGCCGTGTTGACGATGGCCGAGCGCACCTGCGCCGCCGTCCAGTCAGGGTGGTAGCCGCGGATGACCGCCGCCGAACCTGCCAGGTGCGGGGTAGCCATCGAGGTGCCCTGGAAGAAGGCGAAGCACGGATCGCCGCCGCAGTAGCTTACCGGGATCGAGCTAAGCACGTTCACGCCGGGAGCGACCACGTCAGGCTTGATGCGCCACGCCACGTCGGTCGGGCCTTGCCCGCTGAAGCCGGCCATGATGTTGGCGTTGGTGGTCAGGAAGTAGTCGAGGTTCGCCTCGATCGTGACGCTGGTGCCGTCGGCCGCGATCACCTCGTCGCGGGCCTCAAGGCCGAGCATGTACGCCGGGATAGTGGGCTGGTTGGGCGTGCCGTCCGAGGCCATGGCCGTCGGGTCGCCCGCCACGTTATTCACCACGAGGGCCGCGATGGCGCCCGCGTTCTCGGCGTTGCGGATCTTCGTGCTGAAGGTGCAGCCGCCGCGAGACACGGCGGCGATCTTGCCGGTCAGGTCGTCGGTGATAGGGGTGCATGCTGTCGAGAGGCCGCCCGGCGCGCCTACCGCTTCCATGACCGCGGTCAGGTCGGCGTCGACTGTCTCGAAGTCGCCCACCGCGCCGCCGAAGGTGTCGGAGCCGATGACGACGGGCGCGCCGACGAAGTGAGGCACGCTGCTGGCGCCCGCGGTCAGAGCGCGCTCGGCGAAGCCGGGCGACTCGACGGTGTAGTGGCCGGGGCCGCTGTTACCGGCGGCGATCGCCACGACCATGTTGGCCTCGTCCAGGTTGTTGACCACCACGGCCAGCAGGTCCTGGATGCCGTGAGAGCCGCCGCCGAGGCTCATGTTGGCTACGTCGAAGCCGTCCTCATACGCCTCTTCGAGGGCGTTTACGATGTCCTCGGAGCGGGCGCTCTCGACGGTGCCGGGGAAGACGTTGTAATTACCCAGCAGGGCGCGAGGGGCAACGCCGGAGATGTCGTAGGGGATCTCCACGCCCTGGACGGTGGCGGGGGTGTCCAGGTTGCAGCCGATGGTGCCCGCGACGTGCGTGCCGTGGCTGTCAACGGCCTCAGCCGTGTAGCCGTGGCGGTTGATGAACACCTTGGCCGCGATCACCTTGTTGTTGGTGTAGCGCGGGTCGCCAAGCTGCTGCACCTGCGGATAGCCGGTGTCGTCGAAGCAGGGGTGGGTCTGGTCGATGCCGCTGTCGATCACGGCGACCTTGACACCATCGCCCGCATCGGCCGGGCCGCCGACCACCGCCCACGCCTCGATAGCGTTGATCAGGTTGAGGTCGGGGTCGTTGTCGTCGGTCTTGTAGTACAGGCCCTGGAGCTGCGCGTTGACCACCATCGGGGCCGTACGTATAACATCCAGGCTCGTGCCGTTCAGCTCGACCGATACGGCGTTGAGGGAGATGTCGAACTCGCCGGTGACGCGGGCCGCCGGGGCGTTGGCGCGGAGCCACTGCTTGAACTGATTTCGAAGCTGGTTCAATTGTGCGCGGTAGTTGCGAACATCGTTGCTGTTGAAGTCGATCTTCTGGCCGCGCGGGGGCCTGGTCTTCTCATAGGTTGCGAGCGGTGCGCCACTCAGCTGCACGAGGGCGCTGTTGCTGTCAACGTTGGCGGACTTCGAGGCCGCCTGGGAGGAGTCGTTGTTGGGGTTGACAGCGCCGGGGGCGGGAGAGGCCCCCGAGGCCAGGGGTAGAGCCATCAGGCCTACCAGGGCCGCGATGAGAAACTTGGGTGCTTTCATAGGTACCCAATGAGGGGCGCGGATTAGAGAACCGCGTCTCACTGTCATGCTCCTTTCCTGAGTAACATTGCGAGCCGATTTCAACGTCGTCGTTGATTCTTGGAGCCTTCTTCAAGACCGTCGCTGCGGACGGAAGCGCCCAAAACTATAGGCTCATGATCGGAAGGGTGCCGGTAGACGTGTTTGTATAGACACCTCCTTCGCACAAGAATGGTGCTCAATTCTACATAACAACTTAGACTAATGTCAACGGCAAGGCGCGCGATTGCTCCCCCAAGTTCGGAGCACGGGCAGCAAGGCCGTGCAATGCGGACGTTGCAGACGGGAAGTTCAGGCAGAGTAAGCCCGGGGAAAGTGGAAACAGACCGGACAGCGGCGAAGCGGACGCACGAACGTAGTGCGGGTACAAAGGCACAGCGCCGACAGGCATCTAGCCCGCGAAGCGGGCGTAAGAACTTAGCCCCGTGGCGTAAGCCCGGGGAAAGATGCCGCCTACCCTAACCCCAAGCCTGCGAAGCGGGCGACAGAGGTCCGCACAACGCTAACTTATTGCCATAGGTAGCGTACGTCGTATTCCATGCCGTGCCTCCTGAGAAATCCTACGAACTCCTCCTCGAAGGTGATTGTGCGGTGGTGTTCCTCTTGGGTGGCAATGTACCGCTCCACGTGCGAGATGATCGTACGGCTCACGCTAAACGCCCCATACCCTCGTTGCCAGCCAAACTCGCTGCTACCGGGCCATTTCTCATGGACCCAACGAGAGGAGTTGGCCTTTAGGACGCGCACCGCCTCCGCTATGGCCACGGTTGGCGGGAGGTAGATGAGCAGGTGGACGTGGTCGGGCATGCCGTTTATGATGATCGCCTTGCCGCCCATCTCGCGCACGATGCCGCCCATGTAGGCGTGCAGGTCCTCCTTCATATCGGGCCTGATGAGGGGGGTGCGCTCCTTGGTGGCGAAGATGACGTGGGTGACGAGGTGGGTGAAGGTGTGAGTCATATGAACCTCTGTCGCCCGCTTCGCAGGCTTGGGGTTAGGGTAGGCGGCATCTTTCCCCGGGCTTACGCCACGGGGCTAAGTTCTTACGCCCGCTTCGCGGGCTAGATGCCTGTCGGCGCTGTCCATCAGTCGGCTAACAAGCGAGCTTGCGCCAGGCCCATTCCGTCCGGGCATACCCAAGCCAGGTCGTGCTACGTACAGGCTCGCCTGGGGCTACTGTCCTACTATGTGCAGCACGCTCATCATCACGAGCGTGAAGTTGTATACCCCGTGTACGATGGCGGCGGTGCTGGTGTTGGTGCGGGCGCGCACGATGCCCAGGATCGTACCCACGATGAACACGCTCAAGAGAGCGTCGAAGCCGTACTGGAAGGCGTGTACCGAGGTGAACAGCAGGTTGGCGAAGATAAGCCCGATGCGCGGCTGCAGCAGCCCGCGAAAGGCCATCTCCTCCCCGATGCCCGCCGTCACACCGATGAGGATCGCGCCCACTGGATTGGTCACGCCGCTCAGTAGCTCGGAGAAGGCCGACACGTCGGTCGGGGTCCAGCCGAGCGCCTCCCACAGCGCGAAGATGGCAGGCTCGACCGCGAAGGTCATGCCGAAGGCGAGCGCCACCGCACCCACGATCGCACCCGCCACCTGCAGCGAGGTGGGCCGCACCATGCCGAGCCGCTCCAGCGTCTTGCGCAGCGTGCGGACAACAGGCCACCCGGCCGCGAACACCACCGCGGGGATCGTCCAGATGAACTGCCCCACCAGGTCAAGCTCGCTCACCGGCTCCTCGCCCAGCACGTCAAGCCCGCCGCTCTTGATGATCTCCAGGATGGGCGGGTTGCCCCCCAGCACGATGATCGGCACGAACGAGGTGAGCAGCAGCAGCGTGAGGATGCTCAGCGCGATCTTGTGTACGAAATTGTCGGGGTCTATCGGGATGATGCGGGCCACCGCCACGCGCACCGGGCGCCACAGCATCAGCGCCGACACAATCACCGCGATGAGCAGGAGCACCGTGGCCCACATTATCACCCCCGGCGCCCCCGGCTTGAGCAGGTTGGGCGGGCCGTCGGCCGGGTTGGTATCGTTCAGCGCCGCGTTCATGTCGAGCACCGGCGCGAGCGCGCTCAAGAACGAGTTGAGCACGACCGCCATGCCCACGATGGCCAGCGCGATGTAGGCCAGCACCGCCATGCCCTCGCTCTTCACCCCCGCGTAGGCCAGCACCGCCACCAGGGCCAGCGGGGCGACCTGTATTCCCACGGTGAAGAAGCGCCCAAGCTCGCCTATCAGCGCGAACGCGACCATCGCGAGCAGGAAGCCGAGCGCGCCTACCGCCAGCACCATGCGGTCGGTGCGGTCCATGCGCGCCGGGGCAGGCTCGGGTGCTGGCGCGCCGTAAGGGTCGGGCATCGAGGGCGGCGGTGGGGGTGGAGGCGGCGGGTAGCCGTAGCCGTAAGCAGGCCCGCCTTGAGGGTAGGGCTGCTGCGGGGGCTGGCCGTAGGACTGCGCTCCGTAAGGCTGTTGCCCGTCGGGTTGCGTGGGGTACTGCTGGGGCGGGGGGTACTGGCCGCCGGGTGCCTGCGGGGGCGCTGTGCCCTGGTCGTCGTTCATGTGCTCTATCTCGCTTAGGACGGCTGGGTTGACGCTAACAGTATAAGCCATACAGGTGCGCTGTGCTCTGGTACTTTTGTGTGGATTGCGCGGGTGGTTGGCGTGTCCCAACCCGCCGCGAGGGACGCTCACACGCACGGGATATGACCCTGGTACCCGCTACGGTAGGACATTTGGCACACCCCGCGTCCTATCCTTTAGGCGGCTGCTTCGTTATAATCAGTGGCAGAGGCTCTCGGCGAGAGACCTTTGCGGCTCGTTGGGCGCGCGAGCGGAAGCCCACTCCACCAGGATACATGGGGAGAGGGGCGTGTCGCGCCTAGTGTGGAAGCCGCACCTCCAGGTGCCCCAGCGCGAACTCCCGGGTAACGACGTGCGTCGTCCGGGCGGGCCGGGTCACCGCGACAGTCAGGATGGACGTGAGGAGTGGCGGTGGCGCAAGTGGGCGACGAGTACTTGTGGGTCGAGCGGGCGCGTACCGGTGACCCCGAGGCCGTCGGCTGGCTGTACGAGCGCTACTTCGACCGCATCTACAGGTACATCTACCTGAAGCTGGGCGACCCCACAGAGGCCGAGGACCTGTGCGAGCAGGTCTTCGTGAAGATGATCGAGTCGATAGGCTCGTTCCAGTGGCAGGGGTCGAACTTCGCGTCCTGGCTCTACCGGATAGCGCACAACCAGGTCGTCGATATCCTGCGCCGCTACTCACGCAGGCCGCAGGTATCGCTCGAACCGGTTGGCGACACGCTCCCGTCCGAACGCGACGATCCCCACCACCTGGCGGAACAAAGCGACTTCCGTGCGCACCTGGCCGAGGCCATGACCGGCCTCACCGAGCTACAGGCTCAGGTCATCGCGCTCAAGTTCGGCGCGGGCCTGACCAATGCCGAGGTGGCGGTGCTGCTCGACCGCACCGAGGGCGCGGTGAAAGCGCTGCAGTTCAGCGCGCTGCAGAACCTGCAGAAGCTGCTGTCGAAGAAGGGATATGGCGTCAAGGGCTGATGCCGCGAATTGGGTGTGAACGCACGCGCAAAGCGGCAATAAGTGATATCATCGCAGTGTGGGGCGAGGACGCTCTAGAAGCAGGCAAGATTGGAACCACTTAGTATTCAGGACGCGCTCGATTACTGTCTGGAGAACCCGGACGGCCTGAGCGCACATGAGCTGCTCGAGGCATTCCCCCAGTTCAGGGAGGACCTTGCCCCGCTGCTCGGGCTGACCGCCGCCATCGAGTCGGCCCCGCCGCCCGTACCCGCCGACCGCCGCGCGGCCATGAAAGCGCGCATCGTCACGGCGGCCTCGCAGATCCGCCCTCCGCAAAGCCCCGCCAGGCCCACGCCCATCGCGGCCCCGGTAGTTCCTCCGGTCCAGGCCCCGGCACGCCCGAGGATATCAGGGCCTATCCCTCTCGACGCCTACACGAAGAAACGGGCCCCGCTGCTGCTCAGGCCGGGCTTCCTCACGGCCGTTGCCGCCGCGCTGATCATCGCTTTCGTATGGTGGTCGGCTCGCGGCGCGCTGCCCGACAGCCCCTTCTACAACGTGCGCATCGCCTCCGAAAACATCGCCATCAACTTCGCCGGGAGCGACGAGAACCAGGTGCGCGCCCATCTCGACGCGGCGACCTCGCGCCTGTACGACCTGCGTGAGATGCAAACTCGCGGCAAGCTGTCCGAGGCGCAGGAAGCCGTGGTCAACTACGAAGAGCACCTGACCGGCGCCGAGACGCTGTGGCGCGGCCTTGCCTCTCCCTCGGTCGAGACCACCGAGCACCTGTACCTCGCGTCGGTGGCGAGCCAGGTGACGTTTGACGGCCTGCACGGGATAGAGGAAACGCTGCCCGCCCCCTACAGGCAGGACATCGCCGAGGCCGACCAGGCAATCGCGCTGGCACGCACCTCCTCCGAGCAGGCGCTCGTGCAGGCGGGACGTGACCCGGCAGCGGTGGTGGCAGCCGCGGCCTCGGGAAATACCGGGCTGGGCGCGCTCATAATCGCCGCGGTACCCACCCTGCCCGTGCCCGCCGAGCCTACCCCGCCCGCCGCGGTGGACGTCGCAACTCCCACGGTCGTTGCAGTGATGCCCCCTGCGACCGCGACAACCGTCGTGATCCAGGTGCCGGTCGCGACGGATACGCCACGCCCCGAGCCGCCGAGGGCAACACCCAGCCCGCCTCGCGCCACCCCTTCGCCCCCGCGGGCCACGCCCTCGCCGCCTCGCGCCACGCCGACCGTGCCTCCGCCTCCGCCCGCGACGCGCACGCCCCGGCCCGTGCCGCCCACCCGCACGCCGCGACCCCAGCCCGTTCCAACCAATACGCCCGTGATCGTGCAGGCAAGCGTGTGCAACCTCAACATAACGAGTGTGACCGTGACGTGCCGCCAGCAGGGTGGGGTCAACTGGTTCGCGGTGGTGAACAACCGCGGGGCCACGGCCGTAAACGCCTCGTGGGTGGCACAGCTTGAGGTGCAGAGCGAAGGCGGCGGCGGGTTCGTGCCGGTGATGACAGTGTCGGGCACCGACGCGTTCTCGCCCGGCCCGACCATGCTCAACCGCACCATACAGTACCAGTTCGCGCCCTCGGCCCTGAAAGCTCGCGTGGTATTGCGGCTCGATACGTCGGGGTATGCCTGCACAGTACCCGCGAAGCAATCGCTGGACGTGGCATCCTGCAACCGTCAAAACCCAGGGGGAGGTCCACCCGACAAGACCAATACCCCGCCCGGCCTGGAGAACAGGCCTACGCCGAAACCGAAGGACGAGCCTCAGCCGCCTAATACACCGGACGATAAGAAGGCGCCCGGCGGCACGGAGGGAAGGCCCTAGGCACACGCCCTCGCTTCGGACACACTGCGTTCTAGCAGCGCCGGGTTACGACCTGCGCGCTGCTCTTATTTCGTCGGGCGTGAAGGGGCGCACTATCACCATCGCCACCGCATACAGCACCAGCGGCAGCAGGCCCGCGCCCAGGAAGAAGCCGAAGTCGGCCGCGCTCGCGTTCCACCGCTCGGTCAGGCCCCACGTCAGCCACATCACCCCTGCTACCAGCACCGCGCCGAGCAGCGGCCTCCACACGACCTCCCACAACCGCACAGGCTCGGTCTCTCGGCCCACGTACAGGAGGAACGGCACGAGCAGCACCACCTCGCTCAGCACCGTGGTGATCGCCGCGCCGTAGATGCCCATCAGCGGCACGAGCACCAGGTTCACCGCGAGGTTGAACGCCACCGTCGCGGCGAACACCCCCGTGATGAGGCGCTGGCGGTCGAGGGCGATCAGCACGTACTGCGTCACGCCGTTGACGAAGCTGAGGGGCAGGAAGAAAATCAGGATGCGCAGGGCAACGGCCGACTCGGGCAGGTAGCCCTCCTTGCCGCCGGTTACGATCGACACGAGCAGCGGGGCGAACCAGAACGTCAGCGCGACCAGCGGCACCGACAGGATGAGCATCACCCGCAGGGCCAGCGCGTATTCGTAGGCCAGGCGGCGGCGGTCGGACACGGCGTGGCGGGCCATGCGCGGGAAGAGAGCCAGGGTCACCGCGGGCGTGATGATCAGCAGGAAGTTGAGGTAGCTGTAGGCGGCGTTGTACTGCTCGACCGCGAGGCCGCCCGCCACAGGCTTTATGATGAACTGGTCGACGCGGAAGAAGAGGCCAACCAGCAGTGCATTCAGCATCAGCGGCCAGCCGTCGCTCAGGAGGGCCACCGCCGCCGTGCGCGACAGCCCCTGCTCGGGCCGCGCGGAGGCAACATCGGGGTAGTTGCGCCGCATGATGGCCCAGAAAACGACGGCGGTAGCCACGGTGGAGAGCAGCGCCGCCAGCGCCAGCCCGAGCACTCCCCAGCCCGTCAGGACGAACAACAGGCCCAGCGCGACGTTCAGCACCGCCGTGCCGATGCCGATCACTGCGGGCAGCGACATCCGCTCGTAGGCGTACAGCACAGCCGTGACCGACCCCGACACCGCGCTGGGCAGCAGCGACAGCGTAAGGATAGCCACCGCCCACGCGCCCGCCTCGCTCAGCCCGAAGAAGGCGAGGTACACCGCCACGAACAGCGCCACCGGAAGCGCCATCAGCCCGGCAAGACCCAACCGCAGCGACAGCGTTTGCCGGAACCGGCGGGCCACGTCTCCCGTGTCGTCGCGCTCGCGGGCTACCTCTCGGGTGAGCAGAGTGCCCAGGCCCCACTCGGCCACGGTGCCGGTGTACATGAGCACCAGCGCGGCGAGGAAGTAGTCGCCCAGCACGCCCTCGGCCTGCGCGCCCAGCACGCGGTACTGCACGATCACGTAGCCCAGCATG